>CAZFHE010000356.1:0-17684 GCA_964518615.1 uncultured Dechloromonas sp.
TCGGCGGCATTCTGTGGTTCCTGCTGATGCTGTCGACGGCCGCCGACACGGCCATTTTCTCGCGCCACTATCCCTTGCTGATCGGGCTCAACATATTGCTGGCGCTGGGCATGCTCGCCCTGGTCGGCTGGCAGTTGCGCATGCTGTGGCGCGATTACCAGGCCCATGTCTTTGGCTCCCGCCTCAAATTGCGCCTGATGCTGATGTTCGGCGTCATTGCCGTCTTGCCGGGGGCGCTGGTCTATGGCGTCTCGGTCCAGTTCGTCACCCGCTCCATCGAAAGCTGGTTCGACGTGCGCGTCGAGAAGGCGCTCGAATCCGGTCTGCAACTGGGCCGCTCGGCGCTCGATTCGCTGCTTCTCGATCTGGGCGACAAGGGCCGCGCCATGGCCGATGAATTGTCCGACTTGCAGGACGCCTCCCGTCGCTCGGCCCTGTTGCGCCTGCGCGAGGAGCGCGCGGTGCAGTCGGCGGCGCTGTTTTCGGTCGGCGGCCAGTTGCTGGCCAGCGCCGCGAGCGATCTCAGTAGCCTGTTGCCGGACTTGCCGACCCCGGCCCAACTCAAACAGGCGCGCAATACCCAGTTGCTGAGCGCCGTCGAAGGCGAGGG
Source organism: uncultured Dechloromonas sp. (assembly GCA_964518615.1). Classification (GTDB taxonomy): domain Bacteria; phylum Pseudomonadota; class Gammaproteobacteria; order Burkholderiales; family Rhodocyclaceae; genus Azonexus. The sequence continues at coordinate 611 of CAZFHE010000356.1, forward strand.
CAGCCAGCTTTTTCTGCGCGTGCTGGCGCCGGTGGCGGCGCGCGGCATTTTCGACGAGCCGCGCATCCTGCAACTGATCCATCCGGTGCCCGAGAGTCTCGCGCACGACGCCGAGGCGGTGCAGGGCGTCTATCGCGATTACCAGGAGTTGCAACTGGCGCGCCAGGGTCTGACCCGCATCTACGCGCTGACGCTCACCCTGACCTTGCTGGTCGCCCTGTTCGGCGCTTTTGCGCTGGCTTACGTGATGGCCCGCCGGCTGGCCGCGCCCTTGTACATCCTGGCCGAAGGCACGCAGGCCGTCGCCCAGGGCGACTTTTCGCCCCGTCAGGCAGTGTATAGCGGCGACGAACTGGGCGTGCTGACTCAATCCTTCAATCGCATGACCCGCCAGTTGGGCGAGGCCCGGCGCGACACCGAGCGCCACCGGGCGGAACTGGAGGCCGCGCGCGGCTATCTCGAATCCATCCTGGCCAATCTGTCGGCTGGCGTCTTGGTCTTTGACCGCGATTTCAGGCTGCGCACGGTCAATGAAGGCGCGTGCGCCATTCTTGGCGAGGATTTCGTGGATCTGATCGGCTTGCCGCCAGAGAGCTGGGCGCGTCAGCAGATTGTCGGCCAATTCATCCGCGAGCGCTTCGCCGCCACCGACGAAGCCGAGTGGCAGGCTCAACTGGAACTGGAACGCGCCAATGGCATGCCGCAGACGCTGCTATTGCGCGGCTCGCGTCTGCCCGCCGTCAGCGGCGGCGACGTGGTGGTGTTCGACGACGTGACCGGCTTGATCGCCGCGCAGCGCAGCGCCGCCTGGGGCGAGGTGGCAAGGCGCCTCGCGCACGAAATCAAGAATCCGCTGACCCCGATCCAGCTTTCGGCCGAACGCCTGCAACATAAGCTTGCCGACAAGCTGGACGATGCGAGCGCCGCCATGTTGGCGCGCGGCACCCAGACCATCATCACCCAGGTGCAAGCGATGAAGCCCATGGGCGATGATTTTCGCGATTACGCCCGCCTGCCCGCGCCGGTTTTGGCGCCGCTCGATCTCAATCTGCTGATCGGCGATGTGCTCGGGCTCTACGAAAGCTCGGCCATCGTGATCGAGACCCGGCTGGCCGAGGGCTTGCCGCCGGTGCTTGGCGATACGACGCAATTGCGGCAAATCATCCACAATTTGTTGCGCAATGCCGAGGACGCGCTGGAAGGGCGCGAAGGAGGGGGCGATGGCGGGCGTATCGAGATTGTCACCACGCTCATGGGGCGCAGCGTCCGGCTGATCATCGGCGACAATGGCCCGGGTTTTCCGCTCGATCTCTTGCCGCGCATCTTCGAGCCCTATGTGACCACCAAGTCGCGCGGCACCGGCCTGGGGCTGCCGATTGTCAAGAAGATCATCGAGGAACACCAGGGCATCATAGAAATCAATAATGCGCCCGAGGGCGGCGCGCGGATCGATATCCGCCTGCCCCAGGCGAAGGAGGAGGAAGCCGAGCATGGCCATCATTCTGGTCGTTGACGCCGAAGTGGGAATTCGCGAACTGTTGCCGGAAATTCTGATCGACGAAGGCTACGACGTCCGTCTCGCCGAAAACGCCGCCGCCGCCCGGGCTCACCGTGCCGAATTGCGCCCGGATCTGGTGCTGCTCGATATCTGGATGCCGGATACCGATGGCATCACGCTCTTGAAGGAATGGCATGCCGCTGGCCACCTGAACATGCCGGTCATCATGATGTCCGGCCACGGCACCATCGACACCGCGGTCGATGCGACGCGCATCGGCGCTTTCGACTTTCTGGAAAAGCCGATTGCGCTGCAAAAGCTGCTCAATGCCGTACAGAAGGCCTTGAAGCACGACAAGCCGCTACAGCGCCCGCAATTGACGCTCGACGCCTTTGGCCGCTCGGCCTTCGTCAAGGAATTCAAGCGCCGCCTCGAACAAGCCGCGGCCAAGGCGCGCGCGCTCTTGTTGCGGGGCGCGACCGGCGGCATGGCGGAAATCTGCGCGCGCACCCTGTTGCCGCCGCGCGCGCCCTGGCTCGATCTCTCCGGCCTTTCCAGCGCGCTGACCCAGGAAATGCTCGAAAAAACCAGCGGCGGCGTGCTTTTCGTGCCTGACCTCGCGGCGCTCGGCAAAATGCAGCAGATGAATCTTTCTTTTGCCATCAATCATCTCGACCGCCTCAACCTGCAATTGGTGGCGGCCACGGTCAAGCCGCTTTCCGCCCTGGGCGAGGCCGGCTGGGACGGCAAATTGCTGGCCCGCCTGGGCGAAGTCTGGGTGGCGCTGCCCTCGCTGGCCGGCCATGCCGACGAGGTGCCGGAAATCGCCAGCCTCTTGTTGAGCAATTTCGTCGAGCGCGCGGAAGTGCCCTCGCGGCGTTTTTCCACCGGCGCGCTGAATGCGTTGCGCACCCTGCCGTGGAAACAGGAGGCGGAAGCCTGTTGGAGCGATCTCTATGCCCTGGTGCGCAATCTGGCGCTGACGGCGCTGGACGAGGAAATTTCCGCCGAGGACGTGGCCCGCGTGATGCCGCGCGAGACTCGCGAAGACAACGAACCGGGCGCCTTGCCGCCGCTCTTTGATCAGCCGCTGCGCGAGGCGCGCGACGCTTTCGAGAAGCTCTATTTCGAGCATCATTTGCGCCGCGAGGGGGGCAATATGACCCGGCTGGCCGAGCGCTCAGGGCTTGAGCGCACCCATCTGTACCGCAAGCTGAAGCAGCTCGACGTCCGCCTCGGCAAGCGGCAGGACGACTAGACGCCGGGGGAGGGAGGGGGCATGAAGGTCATCATTCTCGGCGCGGGTCAGGTCGGAACCAGCGTGGCGGAGAGCCTCGCATCCGAGAAAAACGACATTACCGTCGTCGATTTCGACAGCGCCCGTCTGGCTTATTTGCAGCAGCGCTTCGATCTGCGCACCGTGGTCGGCAATGCGGCGACGCCATCGACGCTGCGCCGGGCCGGGATCGAGGATGCCGACATGATTATCGCCGTGACCCAGAGCGACCCGTCCAATCTGGTCGCCTGCAAGCTTGCGCAAAGCGTGTTCAATGTGCCGACGCGCATTGCCCGGCTGCGCTCCCAGGATTTTTTGCAGGATGCGTCATTGCTGTCGCCCGACAATTTCGCCGTTGACTTCGCGCTTTGCCCGGAGCAGGTGATTACCGACTACATCCGCCGTCTGGTCGAGTTTCCCGAGGCCTTGCAAGTCTTGAGCTTCGCCCGGGGGCGGGTCAGCCTCGTGGCGGTGCGCGCCTATGAGGGCGGCGCCCTGGTCGGCAAGCCCATCCGCGCCCTGCGCGACCTGCTGCCGGTCGAGACGGATGCCCGCATCGCCGCCATTTTCCGCCGCGACCAGCCGGTGGCGCCGGAGGGGGAAACCGTCGTCGAAGCCGGCGACGAGGTCTTTCTGCTGGCCGCCGCCGAAAATATCCGCCCGGTGCTGCACCAGTTGCGGCGCATGGTCACCCCCGTCGAGCGCATCATGATCGCCGGGGGCGGCAATATCGGCATGCGGCTCGCCAAAACGCTGGAGGCGCACTACGAGATCAAGCTGATCGAAGGCCGCCATGAGCGCGCCGAACAGTTGGCCAACGAGCTGGACGACAGCCTGGTGCTGTTTGGCGACGCCACCGACGAAGCCTTGCTGGAGCAGGAAAATATTGGCGAGATGGATCTCTTTCTCGCGGTGACCAATGATGACGAAGACAACATCATGGCCAGCAATCTCGCCAAGCGCCTGGGCTGCAAGCGGGTGGTGGCGTTGATCAACCGGCGCGCCTATGCAGAGATGATCGAGGGCGGGCCGATCGACATCGGCATCTCGCCCGCCCAGATTTCCATCAGCACCCTGCTAGCCTACGTCCGTCACGGCGATGTGGCCGAGGTGCATTCGCTGCGCCGGGGCGCCGCCGAAGCGCTCGAAATGGTGGCGCACGGCGATCGCAAGACCTCCAAGGTGGTCGGGCGGCGCGTCGACCAGATCGGCTGGCCCAAGGGCGTCACCGTGGCCGCCCTGGTGCGCCATTTCGACAAGCCCATCGTCGTCGGGCAGACCGATGACTGGACCTCCATCACCCGCTATGGCGAGGTGGTGATTACCCACCACGACACGGTGATCGAAGCGGGCGACCATGTCATCATTTTCTGCACCCGCAAGAAACTGGTGAAAAAAGTCGAAGCCTTGTTCCAGGTTGGCCTCAATTTCCTCTAGGCGCTTTCGTGACCCGCTTTGCTCCCGTCCATAGCGCGCTTGGGCTCATCCTGATGCTGTTCGGGCTGACCTTCTTGTTGCCGCTCGGTTTTTCTCACTGGGTCGGCGACGGGGCGGCGCGTAGCTTCGACGTGGTGTTTCTGCTCACCGTGCTGTGCGGCGCTTTTCTCTGGGTGCGCTATCGCCGCAGCAAGCACGACCTCAAGGTGCGCGACGGCTTCCTGCTGGTGGTGCTGGTCTGGACCGTGCTGCCCATTTTTGCGGCCCTGCCCTTCATGTTGCAATTGGGCATGACGCACACCGCCGCTTATTTCGAGGCGGTCGCCGGCCTGACCGCGACCGGGGCGACCGTCATCAGCGGCCTCGACCAGTTGCCGCCCTCCATCAATCTGTGGCGCTGCCAGATGCAGTGGCTGGGCGGCATGGGCCTGATCGTGCTGGCCGTCGCCATCCTGCCGCTCTTGGGCATCGGCGGACGCCAGATGCTACAGGCCGAAGTGCCGGGCCCGATGAAGGATTCGCGGATGACCCCGCGCGTCGCCGAAACGGCCAAGGGGCTGTGGCTCATTTATTTCGCCATCACCATCGCCTGCATCCTGGCCTATCGCTGGGCCGGCATGAACTGGTTCGATGCCGTCTGCCACGCCTTCTCGACCGTCTCGCTCGGCGGCTTCTCGACGCACGACGCAAGCTTCGGCTATTTCAACTCGCCGCTGATCGAGTGGATCGCCGTCGGTTTCATGGTCTTTTCCGGCGTCAATTACGCCACCCATTTTCTCGTCATCAGCGGGCGTTCCTTCCGGCCCTATCTGCGCGACCCGGAAGCCGGCTGGTTCGTCGGCGCGCTGGCGGTCAGCGTCATCATCCTGTCCAACTACATCTGGAAGGATGGCGTCTATGGCGAGGTATCGACGGCCTTGCGCCACACCCTGTTCCACGTCGTCTCGGTGGCCACGACCACCGGCTACGCCACGGTGGATTACGGCCAGTGGCCGATGTTCGCGGGCCTGTGGCTCCTCTTTCTGTGCAGCTTCGCCACCAGCGCCGGCTCCACCGGCGGCGGCATCAAGATGATGCGCGCCCTTCTGCTGTACAAGCAGGTGTACCGCGAACTGGTTCGCGCCATGCACCCCTCGGCCGTCTACAACGTCCGCCTGGGCGGCCAGACCGCGCCGCAATCGGTGCTGTTCGCGGTGCTGGCCTTCGCTTTCATCTACATGGTCTGCATCGTCACGCTGACCCTGGTGCTCTCCTTCACCGGGCTGGACAGCGTCACCGCCTTTTCGGCGGTGGCAGCCAGCATCAACAATACCGGCCCCGGCCTGGGCCTGGTCGGGCCCTCGTCGACCTATCAGGTGCTGGAAGACTTTCAGACCTGGGTCTGCACCTTCGCCATGCTGCTGGGCCGCCTGGAAATTTTCACCCTGCTCGTCGTATTGACCCCGGCCTTTTGGCGTAAGTGACCTTCCTAGCGGAAAGGCGGATAATTCCGCCTTTCCGATTTTCCTGCCGGAGTCCGACGTGAGCCGACCCAAGAACGATACTTTCCTGCGCGCCCTCCTGAAGGAGCCGACCGAGTACACGCCGCTGTGGCTGATGCGTCAGGCCGGTCGCTATCTGCCGGAGTATTGCGAAACGAGGAAGCGCGCCGGCAATTTCCTGAATTTGTGCAAGTCGCCGACGCTCGCCTGTGAGGTTACGTTGCAACCGCTGGCGCGCTACGAGCTCGATGCCGCCATCCTGTTTTCGGACATCCTGACGGTGCCGGACGCGATGGGGCTGGGCCTTTATTTCGCCGAGGGCGAGGGGCCGCGCTTCGAGCGCCCGCTGCGCGAGGAATGGGCGATCAACAATCTTTCCGCGCCGGATCCTTTCGAACATCTCGGCTATGTGATGGACGCGGTGGCCGAAATCCGCCGCGCCCTGGATAACTCCGTGCCGCTGATCGGCTTTTCCGGCAGCCCCTACACGCTCGCCTGCTACATGATTGAAGGGCAGGGCTCCAGCGATTTCCGCCATATCAAGGGCATGCTCTACAAGCGCCCCGATTTGCTGCACCGCATTCTGTCGGTGACGGCCGACGCGGTGACGGCCTACCTGAATGCCCAGATTGATTCCGGCGCTCAGGCCGTGATGATTTTCGACACCTGGGGCGGCTCCTTGTCGCATGCGGCCTACCGGGAATTTTCGCTGGCCTACATGCAGCGCATCGTCGCCGGTCTGAAAAAAGAGAAGGACGGCCAGCGCATTCCGTGCATCGTCTTTACCAAGAATGGCGGCCTGTGGCTGGAGAGCATCGCCGCCATCGGCTGTGATGCGCTTGGGCTGGACTGGACCGTGGATATTGGCGAAGCGCGCCGGCGCGTTGGCGACAAGCTTGCCTTGCAGGGCAATCTCGACCCCAATGTGCTGTTCGCCCCGCCCGAAATCGTCGCCGCCGAGGCGAAGAAGGTGCTCGACAGCTTCGGCCCCGGCAATACCGGCCACGTTTTCAATCTCGGTCACGGCATTTCGCAATTCACGCCGCCGGAAAGCGTCACGGCCCTGGTTGAAACCGTGCATGGCCACAGCCGCCTGTTGCGTCGATAAGCCGCTTTCGCGCCCGGAATCAGGCGGGACTTATGCACAGTGGCACAGCGAGGCAGGCTGTCCCGCCCGGGTTTTGACGACAAGCGCTTGAGTCTTTTTGCGTTTGTCAAGCCATTGAAAATAAAAGAAAGTTTTTTGCCCAATATTTTGGCAATGTAAGAAACCGCGCTGTACCCCGCGAATTTGCGTGGGGTCGCAGCGCTAATCCACAAAGTTATCCACAGAATTTGTGGGCAACCGCCGCTCTCGGCTGATGACGAGGCGATACCTTGATCCGGAGATTTCCGGCCCCGCCATGCCCATCTACCGCGTCGCCCTTGATCTGCCGCTGCATCGCCTGTTCGACTACCTGGCGCCGGAGACGGCGGGGCCGGAGGATATCGGCCTGCGCGTCCGGGTGCCCTTCGGGCGCGGCGAGCGGCTGGGCGTCATCGTCGATGTCGGGGGCAGCGGCGAGTGGCCGGCGGAGCAACTGAAGGCGGCTCACGAGGTCTTGCGCGACCTGCCAGCGCTGGCGCCGGATTTCTTCGCGCTGTGCTCGTTTGCTAGCGCTTACTATCAGGCTCCGCTCGGTGAGGTGGTGTTGCAAGCCCTGCCTGGAGGGCTGAAACGCCGCGATCCGCCAAAGCGGCGAAGCTTCCGTCCGCCGTCGCCCGGCGAGCCGCCGACGCTGCCAACGCTGCCGGCGCTGACCGCCGAGCAGGCGGCGGCGGTGGCGGCGGTGGCGCTGGATGCCGGATTCGCCGCTTATTTGCTGCACGGCGTCACCGGCAGCGGCAAGACCGAGGTGTATCTGCGCCTGGTCGATCAGGCGCTGGCCGCTGGCCGTCAGGCGCTCTTGCTGGTGCCGGAAATCAATCTGACGCCGCAACTCGAAGCGCGGGTTCGCGCCCGTTTTCCGCAACGCACCGTGGTCGCGCTGCACAGCGAACTGGCCGAGGCCGCGCGCGAGCGCAACTGGCGGGCCGCCTTCGAGGGCAGCGCCGATATCGTGCTCGGCACCCGGCTCTCCATCTTCACCCCGCTGCCGCGCCTGGGCCTCATCGTCGTCGATGAAGAGCACGATCCCTCCTTCAAGCAACAGGACGGCATGCGCTACTCGGCCCGCGATCTGGCCGTGATCCGCGCCCATCAGGCCGGGGTTCCGGTCCTTCTCGGCTCGGCGACGCCCTCGCTGGAAACCTGGGCCAATGCCGACGCCGGCCGTTACCGGCGGCTGAGTTTAAAAGAGCGGGCCAAGCGCCATGCCACCCTGCCATCCATCCGCATTCTCGATACCAGCCGATTGCCATTGCGCGAGGGCATCGCCGCGCCGCTGCTCGCGGCCATAGCCGAGCGTCTGGCGCGCGGCGAGCAAAGCCTCGTGTTTCTCAATCGGCGCGGCTATGCGCCGGTGCTGGCCTGTTCCGCCTGCGCCTGGGTGTCGCGCTGCCGGCGCTGCGCCGCCAATCTGGTGCTGCACCGGGCCGACCGGCGGCTGCGCTGCCACCATTGCGGCTTCGAGCAGCGCGTGCCGCCGGCCTGTCCGACCTGCGGCAATCAGGACATTCAGCCTTACGGCCGGGGCACCCAGCGTCTTGAGGAATGCTTGCAAGGCGACTTCCCCACGGCGCGCATTTTGCGCGTCGACCGCGATTCGGTAAAAAGCCGCAAGCAATGGGAAGCGGTGCTGGAACGCATCCACGGCGGCGAGGCCGATATCCTGGTCGGCACCCAGATGCTGGCCAAGGGGCATGATTTTCCCAAGCTGACCCTGGTCGGCGCGCTCGGGGCCGATGCGGCCCTCTATGCCGCCGACTGGCGCGCTCCGGAACGCCTGTTTGCCCAATTGATGCAGGTCGCCGGTCGAGCCGGGCGGGCGGAGCTGAAGGGCGAGGTGGTGATCCAGACCCGCTATCCCGAGCATCCGCTATTCGCCGCGCTGGCCGCCCACGATTACGCCGGCTTTGCCAGCGGACAGTTGAAGGAGCGCGAACAGGCCGGTTTTCCGCCCTATGCCTTCCAGGCCATGCTACGCGCAGAAGCGCCGCAAATGGCCGATGCCATCGCCTTCCTGAAAGCCGCCGCGGCCTTGCCGCCGGTCGCGGCGCACGGCGAGGTGCTGCTCTACGACCCTGTGCCGATGCGCATGGCCCGGCTCGCCAGCCTGGAACGCGGCCAGCTGCTGGCCGAATCATCATCGCGCCCCGCCTTGCAAGCCTTTCTGCCCCAATGGCGGGAAGCCATCGAAAGCCTCAAGACGCCATCGCGGCTACGCTGGCATCTGGAAGTCGATCCGCTGGAATTCTGAACGCGCTGCCGCCAGGGCAGGAAACGGCTGGCGGCCGGAGGGCAGGCGATGCCGCTTGCCCGGCGCAAGCCCGCTCCGGTTTCACGTGAAACGCCGGCAAGGCGGATCAACAAGCGACAAAGTCCTCCCCTTGCAGGGAAAGGCGCGATGCGTGATGCGCGCTCGAAGAAATATCTCTCTGAACCGAAAACGCCCTAGAGCGGTTTTGGTTCAATCCTTAACGCATTCCTTGCCTGAGACTTGTAGGTTGGTGGTAAGCGAAGCGAACCCCAACGAGCAGAAGCTCACAGGGCAGCCGATGTTGGGGTTCGCCTACGGCTCACCGCCAACCTACTCCCAAACGATTACGCGCTTCTGCATGCAAGCAAATGAATCAAAATTGCTCTAAACCCGGACGCCAATGCCCTTGACGTTGCCGTAGGTGGTGGTTTGCGTGCGCAGCACGCTGGCGCCGGCTTCGAGCAGCAGCATGAAGAGATTGCGCTCGGAGTACAGGCAGACCGGATCGCTGATGTCGTATTTCGCGGCCATGGCGGGCGAGAGGTGGGTGAAGCGCTGTTCGATGGGCAGATCGCGGCCGGGGTAGTCGTTGCCCAGTTCGGAATGGAGGCCAAGGATGGAGACGTAGAGCTTGCCGCCGATTTTCAGGCTCAGCAGCAACTGGCGCAGCATGTCGCGGGCCCGGCGGTAGGGCAGGCGAACCAGGCCGCGCCGCAACACGATGATGTCGTAGGGCGCGCCGGGCAGTTCAAGCGGCAATTCGCTCAGGGTGCAGGGAAGGAAAGTGATGTTGTCCTCCACGCCTCGGGCCAGGGCCCGATTTTCCGCTTCGCGCTGATGGGCGGGCAGGTCGCCGACGGTTACATGGGCGCCAAGGCTGGCGAACTGGATGGCCAGCACGCAACGTCCCGCCGGAAAGACGAATACCGATACCTGCCGGTCAATGTGCTCGCGCCTGGCGCATTCCTCCAGCGCGTGACGCTCGTTGTCGTCATAACAATGGGCGATGAGATTGGCGTTAAGATGGCCGCTCATGGTTGTCCCTCTCTCCGTAATCTTTGATTCTGCATGAGGGGAGGGGGGGTGACAACTGATCAAGAATTTATCGGAGCCCGTTCATGATAGTCACATTCACTTCCAGCGAGACCGGAGAGTTGCTGATGTTCGCCAATGTGGCGGCGACCATCCTGCGCGCCATCGGCAAGGAGACGAGCGCGCGCGGCACATTCACGCGAGACGAAATGGCCCCGGCCGCCAGCGCCTTGCGCGAAGCGGTGGCGCGGGCCGCCGCCGAGGAAGAGGCCCCCGTCGAAGATGATGAGGAGGAAGAAAAAGAAACGCAGAAGGAACCCGTCATCACCCTCGGCCAGCGCGCGTGGCCCTTCATCGACATGCTCGAACGCACCGCGCGCAGCGGGCCGGAGGCCCATATCGTCTGGCAGGCGAAGGCCGATTTCTGACGGGCGTTTCCAAAAAAGCCGATATCGCCGCATCCCGGATGCGTCGTGATCGCGCTGTGACCCCGCGCCTCTTGCCCTTATTGTTGATGCCGGGGCTGATCGCGGCCTCGGTCTGCGCCGCCGAGGTGGCCGTCGACGTCGGTCATGGCCGGCAGGACGGCGGGGCCATCAGCGCCCGGGGCCGCTCCGAATTCGATTTCAACCGGCAATTGGCCGAAATTGTCGCTACCGCCTTGGCGGCGCGCGCGCTGGCGGTGCGTCGCATCAATTTCGACGGCGATATCGGCAGCCTGGAGGACCGCCCGCGTCAGGCGGATGGCGCTGATTTCCTCCTGTCCGTGCATCACGACTCGGTCGGCGAGGCCTATTTGCAACGCTGGGAGCAAGATGGCCAGGAATTGACCTACACCGAGGCCAAGCGCGGTTTCGGCCTTTTCGTCTCGGCGCGCAATCCGGATTTCGAGGCCAGCTTGCGTTGCGCTTCGGCCATCGGGGCCATGCTGCGCCGCAAGGGCTTTCAGCCAAGCCCCTGGCATGCGCGCCAGCGCCTGGCCGCCGATGCCGAAAACGGCGTGTGGTATTACGACAATCTCATCGTGCTGTACCGCGCCTTGCAGCCGGCGGTATTGTTCGAGGCCGGCGTCATCAAGCATCGGGACGAGGAACTGGAATTGCTCGACCCGCAGCGCCAGGCCCGGATGGCCGATGCCGTGGCAACCGGCATTGCCGCCTGTCTCTCGGTTACAGAAATACCGGCTCCGGACTGAGATCGACCCCGAATTGTTCGCGCACGGCGGCCTGTACGGCGGCCATCGCGCGCTGCACGTCCTTGCCGTTTGCGCCGCCATGATTGACCAGCACCAGCGCCTGTTTTTCATACATGCCGACCGGCCCCTGCGCCTTGCCCTTCCAGCCGGCGGCTTCGATCAGCCAGCCGGCCGCGAGCTTGACCCGCCCATCCGCTTGCGGATAGCAGGGCAGCGCCGGATATCGTTGCTTCAGTGCGGCGGCCTTCTCGGCCCCGATCACCGGGTTATGAAAAAAACTGCCGGCATTGGGCGTAAGGCCCGGGTCGGGCAGCTTGCGCCGGCGAATGGCGATGATGGCCTCGGCGATATCGCGAGCCGTCGGCGCGGCAATGCCGCGGGCCGCGATTTCCTCGCCGACTTCGCCGTAACGCAGATTGGGCGCCCAAGCCTTGGGCAGCCGGAAGACGACGCGGGTAATTGCCAGCCGCCCATTCAGATGCCAGCCCTGCTGCTTGAACAGACTGTCGCGATAGCCAAAGTGGCAGGCGTCGCGATCATAGGAGACGACATCACGTCGCTCGAAATCCCAAGCCGTCAGGGTATGGAAGCGCTCACTGACTTCGAGCCCGTAGGCGCCGATATTCTGAATCGGCGCAGCGCCGACCGTGCCGGGAATCAAGCTCAGATTTTCCAGCCCCGGCCAGCCCCGGGCCAGGGTCCACCGTACGAAATCGTGCCAGTTCTCGCCAGCCCCGGCCTCGACATACCAGGCCCCGGCATCCTCGCCCAGCAGGCGGCGGCCAGGAATGGCCATGTGCAGAACCAGACCGTCGAAATCGCCGGTCAGCACCAGATTGCTGCCGCCGCCAAGGATGAAGCGGCGTCCGGCGGCGAGCGCCGGGTTGGCCAATTGCGAGGGTTCGGCAACTTTCAGATAACGGGCGGCCAAGCCCGGCAGGGCCAGGGTGTTGAAGGCGCGCAGGCTGACTTCGCGGGAGATGGGCATGGCGGGATGGGGCGTCAGGATGGCTTACCGGGCGGCGCTACTTTTTGAGATCGCGGTAGAAATTTTCATGCGGCCCAAGGGCTTCGAGATAAATCAAGCGCACTTCGTCATCAAGGGTGTAGCCAAGCAGCCAAAGCTGGTTTTGGCTTCTGAATTTGTAGACATGCAAGGCAGCGAGATCGCCTTTTTTCTTGTCGCCAACCAGGGGATCATCAACAGGCCTCGCCACGGCGGCATCGACGTCGGTTGCAACATTGTCATGCAGTTTCTTGTACTGGCGGGCAAAGCGCCGTGTCTGAAAAACCTGGTAACTCATTGGGCGGCGCGGCGGCGCGGCACGAAAGGCGTTGCCTGCGCGCGCGGCTCGGACAGCGAGGCCAGGGATTCGGCAATGAAACTCACCGGCAGGTCGGGGTTGTCCAGCGCGGCGCGCCCGATTTTTGCCCAGTATTCCACTTGACCCGCAATCGTGCGGTGCTCGCTTGCCGCATCCATTCTGGCTTGGTCGTACAAGGTCTGGTCGATGCGAATGGAGGTTGTCGCGCTCATGATGAAGCCCTTGCTACATTTGTGGTAAATCAGAATAGCAGATTGAAAGCCATCACAACAGCGGCGCCAGCCAGTACTCGGCTTCCTTCTGCGTCATGTTTTTGCGCCGCGCCCAGTCCTCCAATTGATCGCGCCCAATTTTGGGAATGGCGAAATAGGCCGCCGCCGGGTGGGCGAGGTAGAAGCCGGCGACCGAGGCGGCCGGGGTCATGGCGCAGGATTCGGTCAGACCCATGCCGGCCTTGCCCTGCGCGTCGAGCAGCGCGAACAGGGTGCGCTTGGCGGTATGGTCGGGGCAGGCCGGGTAGCCGGGGGCAGGGCGGATGCCCTGGTATTTTTCGGCGATCAGCGCTTCGTTGTCGCTTTGCTCGTCCGGGGCATAAGCCCAGTAGTGAGTGCGCGCTTTCAGGTGCAGCCATTCGGCGGCGGCTTCGGCGAGGCGGTCGGCCAGCGCCTTGAGCAGAATGGCCGAGTAGTCGTCGTGGGCGCGCTCGAATTCGGCGAGGCGATCCTCGATGCCCAGCCCGGCGGTGACGGCGAATGCGCCGACATAGTCGCGCTGGCCAACGAAATCGGCGAGCGCCAGGTTATGCCGGCCGGCCGGCTGCTTGTGCTGCTGGCGCAGGCCGACCCAGCGGGTGAGTTCGATGGTCCGCGCATCGTCGCCATAAATAACGATGTCTTCGTCCTCGCCCTTGGCCGGGTAGAGGCCGAATACCGCGCGAGCCCTCAGCCAGTGTTCGTCGATGATGCGGGTTAGCATGGCCTTGGCGTCGGCAAAAAGCTGGCGGGCGGTGGGGCCGACCGTCGGGTTGTCGAGGATGGCCGGATAGCGGCCGGCCAGATCCCAGCTTTGGAAGAAGGGCGACCAGTCGATCAGGGGCGCGATGTCTTCGAGTGTCAGGTCGAGTGTCTGGCAGCCGATTTGCCGCGGCGCTGTGGGCGCGTGCTCGACGTTCCACGTGAAACGATTGGCGCGCGCTTCCGCCAGCGACACCAGCGTGGCCCCCTTGCGCCCGGCGTATTCGCCGCGCAGATTTTCGTATTCGGCGGCGATCTCGGCGAGATAGCCATCGCGCTGCTCGGCCGACAAGAGCCGGGTGGCGACGCCGACGGCGCGCGAGGCGTCCGGCACGTAGATCACCGGGCCGTCGGCATTGGGGGCGATCTTGATCGCGGTATGGGCGCGGCTGGTCGTCGCGCCGCCGATCAACAGCGGTTGCGTCAGGCCCTGGCGCTTCATTTCGGCGGCAATATGGGCCATTTCTTCCAAGGACGGGGTGATGAGACCGGAGAGGCCGATCAGATCGACCTGATGCTCGCGGGCGGCGTGCAGGATGTTTTCGCAGGGCGCCATGACGCCGATGTCGATGATGTCGTAGCCATTGCAGCCCAGCACGACGCCGACGATGTTCTTGCCGATGTCGTGCACATCGCCCTTGACCGTGGCCATCAGGATGCGGCCCTTGGAGCCGAGGCCGGAACGGGCTTTTTCGGCCTCGATATAGGGCACCAGATGGGCGACCGCCTGCTTCATCACGCGCGCCGATTTGACGACTTGGGGCAGGAACATCTTGCCAGCGCCGAACAGATCGCCGACATGGTTCATGCCGCTCATCAAGGGGCCTTCGATGACGGCCAGCGGCGGCTTGCCTTCGGCTTCGAGCTTGGCCCGGATTTCTTCGGTATCGGCGACGACAAAATCGGTAATGCCCTTGATCAGCGCGTGTTCCAGGCGCTTTTCGACCGGCAGCTGACGCCAGGAGAGATCGGGGCCGCTGTCCCTGGCCTTGCCTTCCTTGACCGTCTGGGCGAACTCGACCAGCGCCTCGCCCGCGCCGGGGTGTTTGTTCAGCACCACCTCCTCGACCCGGGCGCGCAATGCCGGTTGCAGATCGTCGTACACGCCCAGCATGCCGGCATTGACGATGCCCATGGTCATGCCATTCTGGATCGCGTGGTAAAGAAAGACGGTGTGGATGGCCTCGCGCACCGGGTCATTGCCGCGAAAACTGAATGACACGTTGGAGACGCCGCCGGAAACGTGGGCCTGGGGCAGGTTCTCCTTGATCCAGCGCACGGATTGGATGAAATCGACGGCGTAATTGTCGTGCTCGGGAATGCCGGTGGCGATGGCGAAAATGTTGGGGTCGAAGATGATGTCCTCGGCCGGAAAACCCATGCCGGTCAGCAATTCGTAGGCGCGGGCGCAAATCTCGATCTTGCGCGCATAGGTATCGGCCTGGCCCTTTTCGTCGAAAGCCATGACGATCACCGCCGCGCCGTAGCGCCGGGCCAGCCGGGCGTGCTCCAGGAAGGCGGCCTCGCCTTCCTTCATCGAGATGGAATTGACGATGCCCTTGCCCTGAATGCATTTCAGGCCCGCCTCGATGACTTCCCACTTCGACGAATCAATCATGATCGGCACGCGAGAAATATCCGGCTCGGCGGCGATCAGCTTGAGAAATCTATCCATCGCGGCGATGGAATCGAGCATCGCCTCATCCATATTGATGTCGATGATTTGCGCGCCGTTTTCCACCTGCTGACGGGCGACGGCCAGCGCGTCATCGAAGCGGCCTTCCAGAATCATCCGGGCGAAGGCGCGCGAGCCGGTGACATTGGTGCGCTCGCCGACATTCACATAAAGCGAGCCGGGCAGCACGTTGAACGGCTCCAGCCCGGACAGGCGCAGGGCCGGTTCAATGGCTGGCGGCCGGCGCGGGGCGACCGGAGCCACCCGCCCGGCGATGGCGCGGATATGCTCGGGCGAGGGGCCGCAACAGCCGCCCACGATATTGACAATGCCGCTTCGGGCCCAGCTTTCGATCTCATCGGCCAATTGCTCCGGCGTCTCGTCATAGCCGCCGAAGGCATTGGGCAGGCCGGCGTTGGGATGGGCCGAGACATGGCAATCGCAAACGCGCGACAGTTCTTCGACATATTGGCGCAATTCCTTGGCCCCCAGCGCGCAATTCAGCCCAAAGGATAGCGGCTGGATATGGCGAAGCGAATTCCAGAACGCCTCGGCGGTCTGACCGGAAAGCGTGCGCCCGGAAGCATCGGTAATGGTGCCGGAAATCATCACCGGCCAGCGCCGGCCGGCCCGCTCGAAAAATTGTTCGATGGAAAATAGCGCGGCCTTGGCGTTCAGCGTATCGAACACCGTCTCGACCAGCAGGATGTCGGCCCCGCCCTCGACGAGACCGGAGATGGCCTCCAGATAATTGGCCGCCAGTTCGTCGAAATCGACATTGCGATAGCCGGGGTCATTGACGTCCGGCGAAATGGAAGCCGTGCGGCTGGTCGGGCCGAGCACCCCGGCCACAAAGCGCGGCTTGGCCGGGTTCTTCGCCGTGTATTCGTCGCACAGCCGCCGGGCCAGCGCCGCGCCCGCGAAATTCAACTCATGGACAATCTCGCTCAACTGATAATCGGCCTGCGAGACGGCGGTCGAATTGAAGGTGCAGGTTTCCAGAATGTCCGCGCCGGCTTCCAGGTATTCGCGGTGAATGCCGCCAATGACCTCGGGCCGGGTCAGCACCAGAAGATCGTTATTGCCCTTGAGATCATGCGGGTGATCGCAAAAACGCTCGCCGCGATAATCCGCTTCCTGAAGTCCGTGGCGCTGGATCATCGTGCCCATCGCGCCATCGAGAACGAGCAGGCGTTGGGCAAGCAGGGCGGAAAGTTCGCTACTACGGTCGGCTTGAATCATGATCACCTCGGCAAGACGAGAACCGGGGACGCCGCAAAAACAATCGGCGCCACAAACCGGTCAAAGGTTTGCGAGCGCCGTTGATCGTTGCCGAGCCTGGCCCCATGAATTGACAGGGTCGCAGCGCTCCTCGGCAAAAACGCCAGTTTACCGGTCGCCTTGACGGCTGCCAAGACGTTCGATTTGCCTTGGGCGGTGAGCAGCATTTGCCCCCTTCGATACAGGACCGTGAAAGCCATCGCACCTGCATCATGGAATCTATTGCGAATAGCGTGTCGTCGGCATAGAATCGCGATTTTTCATAACGAGAGACAAGCATGGCGGCATCTGGCGTCATCAAGAAGGGCAGAGCGCCGAGAGGCAGGTCGCGTCTTGCCGGATGCCAGCCCCGTCTTCCCGTTGGTCTGAAACGAGGGGCGCTATGGGTTGCGCTGCTGACTGCCACGGCCCATGGCGCGCTGGCGCAATCCGCGGGTGATGCGGCCCAGGAATTGCAGCGCCG
>CAZFHE010000357.1:0-11298 GCA_964518615.1 uncultured Dechloromonas sp.
CCGGCGGCATGTAATTCTCGTCGTGCTTGGCCAGCACCTCGGTGGCGGCGAAGCCGCCATCCTCGGTCAGCCGGCCCTGGGCGACCACGCCCTTGCCTTCCTTGAACAGGTCGGGAAGGATGCCCTTGTAATGAACCGTGATGTCTTCCTCGGTATCGGTGACGATGAAGGCGACGGTAACGCCATCGGCCTGACGGGCGACGCTGCCTTCCTTGACCACGCCGCCGATGCGGAACAGCCGGTCGACCGGGGCCTTGCCGGCGGCGACGTCGGTGGGCGAAATGTAGAGCGCGATATTGCTGTTCAAGGCGTTCAGCACCAGGGCGGCGATGACGCCGACAATGGCCAGGGCGCCCGCGATCAGCGCGAGCTTCTTGTGACGGGACTTCATGCGGCGGGACTCCGATTTTCCGCCCGCGCGTCGGCGCGCAACTGGCGCTTTAAACGGGCGATGGTGGTTTTGCGCTGGCGGGCGACGAGAATCGGCTCGATGAGCATGACCAGGGCCGTGACGCCAAACGATCCCCAGACATAAAGGCCGTAGCCGCCCATGGCGAGAAAATCGCCGACGCTGTTCCAGTGGATCATGCCCGCTCCAGTTCCGCCCGCGCCCAGTCGGCATGCCGCTCGCGTACGAGCATGATGGTGCGCACGCGGGCGAGCGCAACGGCGATGGAATACATCCAGAAGCACAGCGCCATCAACAGCATGCCCCAGAGCATGGTGACGGCCATCGAGGATTGGGTCAGATTGACGCTAGACCCCTGGTGCAAGGTATTCCACCACTGCACCGAGAAATAAATGATCGGAATATTGACCACGCCCACCAGGAGCAAGAGCGCGCCCGCCTTGTCGGCGCGGCGCGCATCGTCGATGGCGGCGGTCAGCGCCATATAGCCGATGTACAGGAAGAGCAGGATCAGCTCCGAGGTCAGCCGGGCATCCCAGACCCACCAGGTGCCCCACATCGGCTTGCCCCACAGCGCGCCGGTCCACAGGGACAAAAAGGCCATCAGCGCGCCGGTCGGCGCGAGCGCCTGGGTCATCATGCCCGACAGGCGGGTGTTGAAGGCCAAGCCAATGGCCGCCCAGAAGGCCATGACCAGATAGATGAACATCGACATCCAGGAGGCCGGGACGTGGATGAAAATGATCCGGTAACCCTCGCCCTGCTGGAAATCGGTGGGGGCGACCAGCATGCCGAGCCACAGCCCCACCGCGCCGAAAATGACGGCGGCGGCGACGAACCAGGGAATCATCTTGCCGGCCAGCGGATAAAAGGTCGCCGGCGAGGCGAAGCGGTAGAGATTGAAGTTCATTCGAGGGCGATCTTCAAGGCGGCGGCCGAGGCCCAGGGGGCGAAGCCGAGTGAGGCGAAAGTCAGCGCGGCGAGCAGGGAAAGATGCCCTTCCCCCCCGAGACCGGACACCGTGGCATCGACCGCGCCAGCGCCGAATATTAACACCGGGATATATAAAGGCAGCACCAGGAGCGACAAGAGCACGCCGCCGCCGCGCAGCCCCAGGGTCAGCGCCGCGCCGATGGCGCCGATGCCGGACAGCGCCGGCGTGCCGACTAATAGAGCGCCGGTCAGCACCAGGAGCGCCTCGGCGGAAAGATCGAATTGCACGCCCAGCACCGGCGCGATCAGCGCGAGCGGCAGGCCGGAACATAGCCAGTGGGCAATCACTTTGCCGGTCACGATCAGACCCAGCGGATGGGGCGCGAGGGCCAGTTGTTCCAGCGTGCCGTCGCGGTAATCGTCGGCGAAAAGACGGGGCAAGGACAGCATGGTCGCCAGGAGCGCCGCCACCCACAGCGCGCCGGGGGCCAAGGTGCGCAAGAGGTCGGGCTCGGGCCCGACGCCGAGCGGAAACAGGCTGACCACGATGATGAAAAAGAACAGGGCCGAAACGAGGTCGGCTTGGCGGCGCATGGCCAGTTTCAGATCGCGGCCAATCACCGCCAGGATGATCTTGAACATCAGCGCATCCCTCTCAACCGAGCCGCAATTCGCGCACGGCGCCAGCGGCGATGCTGACCGGCTGATGGGTGGTCATCGCGCACAGGCCGCCCTGTTGCAAATGGCCGGAAATGAGTCCGGAGAGCCAATCCACGGCGGCCACGTCGAGGGCGACGAAAGGCTCGTCGAGAATCCACAATGGCCGCTTTTCCTTGACCAGACGGGCAAGCGCCACGCGCCGCTTCTGGCCTTGCGACAAATACTTGCAGGCCAGATCCTCGCGCCCGGCGAGGCCAACCGCCTCCAGCGCGTCGATGGCCTCATCCTCGCTCAAGTCTTCATCGGCCAGGCGCGCGGCGGCGAGCAGGTTTTCGAGCGGGGTCAATTCTTCCTTGATGGCGTTCTGGTGGCCGAGATAGCAAAGATCGGCGCGGTAATCGTCGGCAAGCTGTCGAATCGGCTCGCCGCGCCAACGAATTTCGCCGCGCTCCGGCGGCAGGAGGCCAAGCAGCATGCGCAAGAGACTGGTCTTGCCCGAACCGTTTCGGCCTTGCAGGTAGAGGAGCTCTCCCGCCTCCAGCCGAAAGCCGAGGCCTGAGAACAGGCGGCGCTCGCCGCGCACGCATTCCAGATTGTCAGCTTCGAGCATCGGGGGAAAAACCGTAGGGAATCGACGGCGAATTATGGACGCGCAAGTCTAACGGCAGATTAGCCTGGATCAAACAAATGGCAGCCAAAAAACGGGGGCCGCCGCCCCCGCCCTGGCCCTCCCCCGCCAGCGGGGGAGGGAATCCGAGGTCTTCTTCTGCCAGCGATGAGGCGTCCGGCGCCTTCCCCCGCGAGCGGGGGAGGGCTGGGATGGGGGCAACAAGGCAATCCTGCCGGCTTGATACCTTATTTGACGAAGGGCGTCGGCCGCGGCGTCGCGTCGGTGGAGGGCGGCAGAATGGGCAGCATGAAGCTTGGCTGATCGCCGGTCAGGGTCTTCAGGAAGGCGACGATCTTGGCGTTTTCTTCCTTGCTGAAGTGCCGGCCCAGTTGCAGGCGGCCCATGATATCGACGGCCTCGGTCAGGGTGTTGGCCGCGCCATCGTGGAAGTAGGGATAGGTCAGTTCCACATTGCGCAGGGTTGGCACCTTGAACTTGAAGCGGTCGGCGTCCTGGCCGGTCACCGCCGAGCGGCCCTCGGCCGGGCTGTTAGCCTTGTACGGCTCGAGCAGGCCCATTTTCTGGTAGGAATTGCCGCCCACGGCCTCGCCATGGTGGCAGGCGATGCAGGCGCTATCCTTGAAGAGCGCATAGCCTTCGAGCTCGGTTTGGGTCAGCGCGTCTTCTTTGCCGAGCAGCCACTGGTCGAAGCGCGAATTGGGGGTGACCAGGGTTTTCTCGAATTCGGCAATGGCGGCGGTGACCTGTTCGATGTCGATCTTGGCCGCGCCGAAAACCTGCTTGAATTCGCGGACATAGGCCGGAATGGATTCGAGCACGCCGATGGCCAGCTCGTGCGTGAAGGCCATTTCGCCCGGATTGGCGATGGGGCCGCCGGCCTGGGCCTTGAGGTCGCCCGCGCGGCCGTCCCAGAACTGGGCGAGATTGAGGCTGGAATTGAGCACGGTCGGCGCATTGATCGGGCCCTGCTGCCACTGATCGCCGATCGAGGTCGGGAGATTGTCGGTGCCGCCCATGGACAGGTTGTGGCAGGAATTGCAGGAAATGAAACCAGATTTCGAGAGGCGCGGATCGAAATAAAGCTTCTTGCCCAATTCGACCATGCCCAGATTGATATTGGCCGCCGGCTTGATCGGCTGGATCGGCTCGTCGGCGGCCGGGGTCTGAGCAAAGGCGAGGCCGGATAGCAAGACGATGGCCGCGGAAATAATGGTACGCTTCATTGGTTTTGCTCCCTGAGGTGGATGATTGCCCGGCCCCTTGTCGCCGGGACCGCCATGGTAGCACCGCCCAAGCCGATGATTTCTATACGTTATTGCAATAGAGACCATAGGCTTGTCCTATTACCGGAGCATCGGCCGGCGCACCGGCCGGATATGCCAAAGGAAGCATGCCCATGACCCTGACCGAATTGCGCTACATCGTCGCGTTGTCGCAGGAAGGTAATTTCAGCCGCGCCGCCGAACGTTGCTCGGTCAGCCAGCCGACGCTCAGCGTCGCCATCGCCCGCCTCGAAGATGAACTCGGCCTGCCCTTGTTCGAGCGCGGCAAGGGCTTTGTGAGCCCAAGCCCGGCGGGCAAGCGCATCATCGAGCAGGCGCAGCGGGCCTTGGGAGAGGTCGACAAGATCCGGGAAATCGCGCAATTCGGCCGCGACCAGCTGACCGGCCCCTTGCGCCTGGGCGTCATACACACCATCGGCCCCTATCTCTTGCCGCAATTGATTCATGCGCTGAAGGCGGCGGCCCCGGCGATGCCCCTGCTGATCGAAGAAAACATGACCGCTCATCTCGACGAGATGTTGCGCGACAACGCGCTCGACGCGATCATCATCGCCCTGCCCTTCGAAGCCCCCGGCGTGCTGACCCGGGCGCTCTACGACGAGGCTTTCAAGGTCATCGTGCCGCGCGGCCATGCCTGGGAAAAAAGAGAGTGCATGAATCCCGAGGACGTGGCCGGCGACGAGGTGTTGTTGCTGAAAGCCGGCAACTGTTTCCGCGATCAGGTGCTGGGGGCCTGCCCCCAGGTCAGCAGTCCCGAAACCGACGTCCGGCTCGGCCACTCCATCGGCACCATCCGCTGCATGGTGGCCTCGGGGCTGGGCGTCTCGGTCCTGCCCGAAGGGGCGCTTTGCCATCCCTACAGCAGCGACATGATCAGCGTCATTCCCTTCCGCTCGCCGCCGCCATCGCGGCGCATCGCGCTGGCCTGGCGCGCGGGCTTCGTCCGCCCCAAAGCCATCGACGCCCTGCTGACGGCGGCGCGATCGCTAGACAATCCGGCGTATCGCCGGGTTGATTGAGTCATAGCCATCCGCAAAAAAGCCTTCCCCCCTCACCCCCGGCCAATTCGGCCTTGGCCGGCACATTGCGACGCTTTTGGGCCCCATGTGAAGCGCCGAGCCATTCCCCCGGCCATTGAGGATTGATACGTAGGGGCACGGCATGCCGTGCCCCTACACGGTTTCCGCCACGAAACAGTTCAATATTCAATGGCCGGTTCTATAGAACAAAACCGCTCCCGCTATGACTCCGAACGCGGAGTGGATTGAGTCGTCGCCAGCATTTCCTTCTGTAGCGCTTGCAGGCAGTGCACCAGGTCGTTGCTGGCCGATTCCAGTTCATCGCGCAGGCGCTGCATGGCGGCGGCGTCGAGGCTGGCATGCCCCTCGACCAATTGCCGGCCGATGGCATGGGCGCGCTCGTGCAGGGGTTCCAGTTCGGCGAAACTCACGCTGCCCGCGTAGCGCAGGTTGAAGGGGCTATAGTACCAGTGCCCGAAGCGGCATTCCCGTTCGTCCAGCGTGGGCGGCGGATGGCCGGCCTCTGGCGCGTCCAGCCAGGCGACGAGCTTTTTCTTCCAGCGATGGTGGTCGATTTCGGCGATCAGCATTGGCAAATCCTCTTTCGTCCGGCGGAAGGAGGATGCCGACAGCCATAGGTCGTCCGCCTGGAAGGACTCGATCCAGCCCGGCAGGCAGGCGGCCGGCATGGGACGCGCGATGCCGAAGCCCTGGGCCTCGTCGCAGCCGAGCAGCAACAGGGCCAGACCATGCTCGACCGATTCGACGCCCTCGGCGACAACCTGGCGGCGGAAGGCCCGGGTCATGCCGATGACGCCCTCGACGATGGCGAGGTCGTCCGGATCGTCGAGCATGTCGCGAACGAAGGACTGGTCGATTTTCAGCACTTCGGCCGGCAGGCGGCGGAAATAGGTCAGGGAGGAGTAGCCGGTGCCGAAATCGTCGAGCGCGAAGCGCACGCCGAGTTGATGGCAGGCGGCAAATACGTCGTTGATCCGGACGATGTCTTCGAGGGCGGTGGTTTCGAGAATTTCCAGTTCGAGGAGCGTGGGCGGCACGCTCGGGTGGGCGGCCAGCAATTCGGTCAGGCGCTCGACGAAATGGGGCTGTTGCAGGTGCTCGCCGGAGATATTGACGCTGATGGAGAGGTTTAGCCCCAGCGCGATCCATTCGGCGAGCTGGCCGATGGCCTGGCGCAGCACCCAGTCGCCCAATTCGGCGGACAGCACATCGCCTTCGATGGCGGGCAGAAAGTCGCCGGGCAGCAGGAAGCCGAGCTCGGGATGCTGCCAGCGGATCAGCGCCTCGGCGCCGATCACCTCGCCTTTGCGCATATTCACCTTGGGCTGGTAGTACAGCACGAATTCGTCATTGAAGAGGCCCTCGCGAATGCGGGCGATTTCGTCGTGGCGGATGCGGGCGCGCCGGTCGCGCTCGATGTCGTACAGGTGGTAGCGGTTGCGCCCCGCCTGCTTGGCGAGGTACATCGCCTGATCGGCCTGGCGCAGCAGGGTGTCGGAATCGGCGCCGTCCTGCGGATAGAGCGTAACGCCAATGCTGGCCGAGAGTTGCACGGCCTGCCCGTCGACCAGGAAGGGCCGGCCCAGCGTCTCGATGACGCGCTCGACGGCTTGGTCGGCCTTGCGCTCGTTGTCGAGACTGGTGAAGAGCAGCACGAATTCGTCGCCGCCCAGGCGTGCGACCGTGTCGCAGGTGCGGATGCATTCCCTGAGGCGTTGCGCGACCTCGACCAGCAAGCGGTCGCCGGCGGCGTGGCCGAATTTGTCATTGACCGGCTTGAAGCCGTCGAGATCGAGATAGCAGACGGCGAGTATCTTGCCGCTGCGCATGCACTGCATCATCGCCAACTGCATCCGATCGGCCAGGAGGGTGCGGTTCGGCAACTGGGTCAGCGCATCGAAATGCGCCAGTTGTTCGAGGCGCTGGTGGTGTTCCTTGATCAGCGTGATGTCGGAGAAAATGCCGACGAGATGGGTGATCTCGCCATTCGGGCCGCGCACCGCCGAAATCGTCAGAAATTCGACGAAAGCCTCGCCGGATTTCTTGCGATTCCAGATTTCGCCCGACCAGTGGCCGACGGTGCGGATTTCATGCCAGAGCTGCCGGTAAAAGCCCGGTTTGTGATGGCCGGAGCGAAGCTTCTCGGTTTTCTCGCCGATCACGTCCTCGCGCGCATAGCCGGTCAGTTTGCTGAAGGCGGCATTGACCTCGATGATGACGCCGTCCGGGTCGGCGATGATGATCCCTTCCTGGGCATAGTCGAAGACGCTGGCCGCGAGCCGCTGCTTTTCCTCGGCGAGCAGTTTCTCGCTGATGTCCCTTGAGACGCCGATATGGACCGGCTGACCATTCCAGTAGCCATCGACGATACGGGCATCGACGCTCACCTCGCGCCCATCGGTCGCCTGAAAGACCGTACGGCCTCTCAGGCGGCGGCCGTCCAGGACGTCGGCGGCGAGCTGGGCCGCCTCGGCCTGATGGGCCGGCGGAGAGACGCTGATGATGGATTGGCCGATGAGTTCGCCCGAGGCATAGCCGAGAAACTTGCTGACCGCCTGGTTGTGGTGCTGGATGCGCCCTTCAAAGTCGACGACGAATATGTAGTCCTCCAGCGCATCGAGAAGCCCCGCGAAATTATCCTGGCGGCGCTGAATTTCCTCCAGGTCGTCCAGGTGGTGCAGGGTTTTGCCGAAGGGGCGGCGCAGGCGGTCGAGCGCATCGAGCGTGGCGGCCGGGACTCGCGTCGCATGATGCCCCCCGAGGACCAGGCAGGCTTCCAGGGTATTGCCAATCGGAATCGGCAGCACGGCAAGGTAGCGCAATCCCTCGGCCAGAATCGCCTTGCAGTCGAACAGGCAACCCTGCGCGCAACGGCTGCCGCCGATAAAGCAATGAAAAACCTCGTCGGCGGCGGCGATGGCGGCGAATTCGGTTTCCGGGCCAAATTCGCCGGTAACGGCCACATAGGCGGGCGAGAAGCCGGCATGGGCAAGGAGCCCAAACCCGCCGTCGGCTCGCCGGCCGTAGAGCGCGCCGGCGGTGAATTCCTGAAAGCACAGGCCGCTTTGCAAAATGGCGTTAAACACGGCGGACCGGGGAGCCTCGCTGGTCAGGGCGATGGCCAGATCGCGGTGAATGTGCAGGCGCAGGCTGTCGTTCTTGCGCTCGCTGATGTCGATGACCGAGGCGATCAGCACCGCCTCCCCGAAATAATTGCCCAGCCGCAAGCGGATCTCGGCCGGGAAAATATGCCCGGCCGAGCAGCGCTGCCAATACTCGAAGCGTTGCGGCTCGCCCGCGAAGGCGGCGGTGATCAGGCTCTCGACCCTGGCGTTGTCGTTCATGCCCGTGGCGCCAAAATCCTCGTAGCGCGAGCCGATCAGTTCGGCGGACGTCCCGTTGAAGAGCGTTCTGGCGCTGAGATTGGCATCGAGAAAGCGCCGCTCCTTGTCGAGTACGATCAAGGCCTCGTCGACGCTATCGAAAAGACCGCGGAAGGTGTCGCGGCTCTCCAGGAGGCTCTCGGTCGTGCGCTGGTGCTCGATGATCAGGGCGCTCAAGCGGCTGCACTGGGTGAGCGCGCGCAGTTCGTCCTCGCGCGCCGGCCGGCCGTGGCCGGCGAACAGATAGCCGATCAGGCCGCCGTCCTGCCCGATCAGGGGATCGACGACGCAGGCGGAAAAACCGCCCTGTTCGCAGAGTTCGCGCAATTGCGGCGGGCAGTCGGCGCTGGCCGCGTCATCCACGACCAGGCGTTGCGTCAAATGGATCAGCGGCGAGCCGGAGGTCAACGCCAAGCCGGACAGGGCCGCCGGAAAACCGGCATTGAGCCTGGGGGCCGGCGTGCAGTGAAGACCCCGGCCATCGGCGTCGGAATACAGGATGAGACAGCGGCAGCCGACCAGTTCATGTTCCAGCGCCTGGGCAATCGTTTCGAGTATGCCGGCAAGCGGCTCGCCACGGGCGACGCCGGTCAGCGCCCGGTTGCGCAGGCGCATGCTTTCGTCGGCGCGCACGCGTTCCGTGACATTGCGGGCGAAACCGACGGAACCGAGCAATTGCTCGCTATCGTCCAGCACCGGAGCGCGATAGGTCTCGTACCACAGACTCGGGTCATACAACTGCGGTTCGAGCACCGTGCTCGCCCGGCGCTGGGTCATCGCCTCGATATCGGCGCGGTAATAGCGCTCGACCATTTCCGGCGGCGCGAGATCGTAGTCGCTCTTGCCAACCACTTCCTCGGGAGAGCTCAAGCCAAAGAGTTCAGCAAATGCCCGGTTGACGGCGAGAAAGCGCGAATCGGCATCCTTCAGCCAGGCCGGGAAGGGGAAATTGTCGAGCAGGGCGCGCTGGTAGTACTCGTTGTGCGAGGCGCGCAGCAAGGCGGCATCGCGCGACTGGAGGTTAGAGAGGCGTTCGTCGGCCAGACTCAGTTCGAAGGGGCGCAAGAGGCTGTGTTCGGAAACGAGGCCGTTGGCGTTGCCTTGGGCATCGACGACGACCAGGTGGCGGATCGCGTGCTGGGCCAGAATCTTGGCGGCGGCGTCCAGCGAGGCGGATTCGTCGATGGTGATGACCGGATGGTGCATGACCTCGGACAGCGGCGGGCTGACGCTGGCAGCCAGACACAGGCGAACAATGTCGCGCGCGGTCAGAATGCCGAGCGGCCGGCGTCCATCGACAACCAGGGTGCAACTGGCCCTCGACGCCTCCATGGCGTAGAGCGCCGCGGAAAGCGGGGCATCCGGCGGCAGACGCGGAAAGAGCCGCTCCATCACCGCATTGACGCTGCACACATGACGGAAAAATTCCGGCCCAAGCCGCTCGCGTATGCTGGTTTCGGTGACGCAGCCGAGCGGACGGGCGTCGGGGCCGGTGACGACGAGGTGGCGTAAGCCCTGTTGCGTCATCACGCGATAGGCCTGGCGAAAATCGGTGTCGGCGGCGATGCAGAAAACCGGGGCCGTCATCGCGCCGGACAGCGCCTGTTGCATGTCCAGCTGTTTGCGCAGCGCGCGCAGCAAATCGCCTTCGGTGACAATGCCGGCGGCCCTGCCCTCGTCATCGACCACGATGACCGATGATCCCTTTTCCCGGCACATCAGCCCGGCCGCCTCGGCCAGCGTCGCATGGAGCGGCAAGAGGCCATCGTGGCGGCTGATCAGGTCGGCAATCTGTAATGCGCTCATGATTGATTATCAGCTATCCGGTTTCAGGGAAGCGCCGACGATATCACGCGCCGGCAATCGTTCAGATCAGCAAATCTGTAATACACGCATGCTTTTGTTTGACCAGCCTCCGTTTTTCTGTGACAACTGACAATAACATGAAAAAAAACGGCCGCAAGCGGCCGGCGGAAGGAAGGAAGGAAGGAAGGAAGGAAGGAAGGAAGGAATATTATAATAAAATCAAGCGATTAGCGCAATTCCGATGCTGGCTGGCGCGTCGACGGCCCGGACCGGTTTCGGATGCCTGGCATCCTCTCTCTCAAGACGAAGCATTTCCGCGCTCAAGGCCACTTGCTGGCCGGCGGTCAACATCCGGTGACCGGAACGCCACTCGCAACGCATATCCGCGGCCAGCACCCCGGCCCGGTGCATGGATTCGGCAAGGCCGCACAACTCGTGATGCGCGAGGCGCCGGCCATCGCCGAGTTCGGCGAGAAACTCGCTTCGCTTCAACAAGACAATTGCTTGAATAGTCATGGCGACACCTCCTGCGACATAGGGTAGCCCGCCAGGGGCAAGCCAGGCTGTGCGATATTCCACACTTCGGGCAATAAGCCGCAAAGCCTCTCGCGGCGGGGGTTTTCGGGCATTGCCTTGCACGGGAACCGAGCCGGCCCCTCGCCTTTGCACCGCCCTATTGTCACCCAGCGCGCTTTTAATTCAAGCGCCTCCAAGCCCAGGTTTTTCCCCACGCTTTCCACCCACCGCCCGTTTGCCGGAGAGGCAGGCCGGGATGAAGTGGAATCCCGCATAGGCCGTAACACTGCGACGCTTTTCGGGCCCCATGTGGAGCGCCGAGCAACGCAGACGGGCCGGGGGAAGTCGGTCGGCGTCTTTTCATTAGCCGACCGCCCGGCCCGTCGAGTAGCGCAGGGTAGTCGGCGCAGCCGACCGCGCAACCTGGGGTCGCTTTTTCTTTGGCTACTTTCTTTTGGCGAAACAAAAGAAAGGCTCTGTAGGAATTAGCTGTTGATAGGATGCCCGAGCGCTTCAGCCAAGCAGAGTTGTGGGGTAATGGCGGTTTTATAGCGTTCGATCATGCGCCGCCAGCCCAAATAGCTCTCCAGGTATTGGGTGGCTACACCGTGAAAGCGGCCCATCCAAGCCTTGAGAC
>CAZFHE010000358.1:0-2467 GCA_964518615.1 uncultured Dechloromonas sp.
AAGGCGGTGCGCGAACTGGCGGCCTGGGGCATGCCCTGGAGCCGGGTGCGCGGCGGCGATCACCATGTCATCATCAATGAACAGAAAGTCACCTTGACCGAGCGCGCCGAGGCGCACGGCCTGATCGCGCAGCGCGATTTCGGCGGCACCAAGAAATGGCGCACCTGCTTCGCCTCGGACGGCACCGGGCACGCCATGCTCTACACCACCGCCAATCAGGCGATTCGCCACGGCATCGAGGTGCATGAGCGCGCCGAGGCGGTGGCGCTGATCCACGACGGGGAACGCTGCTACGGCGCGGTGGTGCGCAATCTCATGAGCGGAGAGCTCATCGCCTATCTGGCCAAGGCCACGGCGATCGCCACCGGCGGCGCAGGCAGGCTTTACCATGTCACGACCAATGCGGTGATCTGCGATGGGATGGGCCACGCGATCGCGCTGGAAACCGGCGTCGCCCGGCTGGGCAACATGGAGCCCGTGCAATTTCATCCGACTGGCATTTTCCCGGCGGGCATTCTGGTCACCGAGGGTTGCCGGGGAGACGGCGGTCTGTTGCGGGACGTCAACGGCGACCGCTTCATGCCCCATTACGAGCCGGAAAAAAAGGAACTCGCCTCGCGCGATGTCGTCGCCCGCCGCATGGAAGAACATATCCGCAGCGGCCTGGGCGTGCATTCGCGCTTCGGCACCCACCTGTGGCTGGACATCACGCTCCTGGGCCGCCGGCACATCGAGCACAATCTGCGCGAAGTAAAGGAAATCTGCCAGTACTTTCTCGGCATCGACCCCGCCGAAAAATGGATCCCCGTGCGTCCGGCCCAGCATTACACCATGGGCGGCATACGCACCGACCACACCGGTCAGTCGCCCTGGCTCAGGGGCCTGTTCGCGGCGGGCGAGGCGGCCTGCTGGGACTTGCACGGCTTTAACCGCCTGGGCGGCAATTCCGTGGCCGAAACCGTGGTCGCCGGCATGATCGTCGGCGAATTCATCGCCGATTTCTGCGACAAGCCGGAAAACGACGTCCCCGTTCCGCTTGCGCTCGCGCGCGAATTCGTGCGGCGAGAAGAAGCGAAGCTCGCCGCCATCCTCAATAGCGACGGGCACGAAAACCCCTTCCAGCTCTGCACCGAGATGCAGCACATCATGACCCGCCATGTCGGCATTTTCCGCCAGGGCGACGAACTGGAAGACGGCATCGCGCGCCTGCAAGACCTGGTGGCCAGGAGCGCCAGAATCGGCATTTCCGGCAAATCGGCCGGCTCCAATCCCGAACTGGTCGCCACCTACCGCCTGCGGCGCATGCTCAAACTGGCGCTCGCCATCGCGCAAGGCGCCTTGCTGCGCACCGAAAGCCGGGGCGCGCATTTTCGCGAGGATTACCCGCGCCGCAACGACCGGGACTGGCTCAAGCGCACGCTCTCCTTCTGGCCGGATATGGGATCAGGCAGGGCGGCCGAGATGCCGAGTTTCGAATACGAGCCGCTCGATGTCATGAAAATGGAACTGCCGCCTGGCTGGCGCGGTTATGGGGCGAAAGACTACATCGACCACCCGGATACGCCGCGCCGCCAGCAGGACGTGGATGCCATCCGCAGCCGGATGGCGGGCAGCGACCGCTTCGCCGTCCAGGAAGCCCTGATGCCCTATTCCGATCAACTGCCTGCCTCGCTCACGGGGCGCAACGAACGGCTCGAAGAGCCGCTGGAGACCCCGCGATGAGCGCGAGCGCCATTGACGACGCCCCCACCCAGCGCCAGCTGACCCTCAACATCCTGCGCTACGACCCCAGAAATCCCGCCTCGAAGCCGCACATGCAGAAATACCGGATCGAAGAGGCCGACAGCATGACGCTGTTCATCGCCCTCACCGAAATCCGCGAGCACCAGGATTCGACCCTGCAATTCGATTTCGTCTGCCGGGCCGGCATCTGCGGCAGTTGCGCCATGATGGTCAATGGCCGCCCCCAACTGGCCTGCCGCGTGCTGACCCGCGACCTGCCCGACGAAATCACCCTGGCCCCCCTGCCCTTCTTTGAATTGATCGCCGATCTGTCGGTTTTCACCGGCAAATGGATGCGCGGCATGAGCGAGCGCTTGCAAACCTGGCTGCACGCCCAGGAGCGCGAAATCGACCTCTGCCGCATCGAAGAGCGCATGGATCCCGATCTCGCCGAGCAAATCTACGAACTCGACCGCTGCATCGAATGCGGCTGCTGCATTGCCGCCTGCGGCACGGCGCAAATGCGCCACGATTTCGTCGGCGCGGTTGGCCTCGCCAGACTCGCGCGCTTTCGGCTCGACCCGCGCGCTACCCGCACGGACGACGATTATTACGACTTGATCGGCGACGATACCGGCGTGTTCGGCTGCATGTCGCTACTCGCCTGCCAGGACGTCTGCCCCAAATCGCTACCGCTACAAACCCAGATCGCCTTCCTGCGGCGAAAAATGGCGGCTCAGGGGCT
>CAZFHE010000359.1:0-6527 GCA_964518615.1 uncultured Dechloromonas sp.
CCGGCGAGGAAGGCATCCGCCGCCAGGCGCTTGCCGCCGGCTTTTTGCAATTCGCAGAGGGCCAGCGCCCCTTCGCCACAGGCAACGACGATCTGGCCCCGATCGACGGCCAGGATGCTTCCCGGCTCGCCGTCGCCGGCCACGGGAAGGGCTCGCCACAGCTTGACCGGCTGGCCGGCGAAGCGGGCTTGAGCGCCGGGAAAGGGATTGAAGGCGCGGATATGGCGATCGAGCTCGGCCGCCGAACGGTTCCAGTCGATGATCGCTTCCGCCTTGCCGATTTTGTGCGCGTAGCTCACGCCCTCGGCGGGCTGGGCCACGGCCGGCAGCGGCAGACGGCCAAGGGCATCGACGATGAGCCGCGCGCCGAGCGCCGAGAGCTTGTCGTGCAAGCTCGCCGCCGTGTCGTCGGCGGCGATCGGCAGCGCTTCGCAGAGCAGCACCGGGCCGGTATCGAGTCCGGCCTCCATCTGCATGATGCAGACGCCGCTTTCGGAATCGCCAGCCAGCAGCGCCCGCTGGATCGGCGCCGCGCCCCGCCAGCGCGGCAGGAGCGAGGCATGGATATTGAGACAGCCAAAGCGCGGCAAATCGAGCGCCGCCTGCGGCAGGATCAGGCCGTAGGCGGCAACCACCATCGCATCCGCCCCGACCGCGGCAAGACGCGCCTGCGCGTCGCCATCCTTCAGGCTGGCGGGCTGGAAGACCTCGATGCCGTGGCGTAGCGCCACCTCTTTGACCGCCGAGGCTTGCAAGGCCATGCCGCGCCCGGCCGGACGATCCGGCTGGGTCAGCGCCAGCGCCACCTCGTGGTGACCGGCGGCGATAATCGCTTCCAGCGCCTTGGCGGCGAATGCCGGCGTCCCGGCGAAAATCAGTTTCATGCGGTCACCCGGGCCTGCTTGGCGAGTTTTGCCTTGATCCGGGATTGCTTGAGCTGCGACAGGTGGTCGACGAACATCTTGCCGTCGAGATGGTCGATTTCGTGCTGAATGCAGACGGCCAGCAAGCCTTCGGCGGACAGCGATTGCGGCGCGCCGTCGAGATCGAGATAGTCGATGGCGACGCGCTCGGCGCGCTCGACCTTGTCGTAGATGCCGGGCACCGACAGACAGCCCTCCTCGCCGCTCTGCAAACCCTCGCGGCAGGTCAGCCGGGGATTCACAAAAACGCGCAACTGATTGCGCTCTTCCGAAACGTCGATGACGACCAGGCGCAGATGCACATCGACCTGGGTCGCCGCGAGGCCGATACCGGATGCCTCGTACATGGTTTCGCCCATGTCGGCGGCCAGTTTCCGTATCCTTGCGTCAATTTGGGAAACGGGAGCGGCGATTTTTTTCAGGCGCGGGTCGGGGAAACGCAAAATGGGTAGAAGAGCCATGGGTGAAATGGAATAAAAGCTTGCTCGCTAAGGGTTTTACGTGCAGAATCTAAAGCGATTCCGAGATATGGAGACGGCGCACGCTGTGTTAGCATCGGGCGCGTTGCGTTCCTCCGGTACATAGAGGCTACGACTATGGTTCGCATTATATCCGCGCTCATCTTGGCCGTGACGGCAGTCTGCGCAGTTGCCGCCGAGCCGCTCAAACTGGTGGATAACCCGCCCGACCGGCATATCGTCGTCCGCGGCGATACCCTTTGGGGCATATCCGGCAAATTCCTTGAGCAACCGTGGCGCTGGCCGGAAATCTGGCGCATGAATCGCGACCAGATCAAGAATCCCCATCTGATCTATCCGGGCGACGTGATTTTGCTCGACATGTCCGACGGCACGCCGCGCCTGCGCCGCGCCAAGGGCATGGGCGGCAGCGGCAAGTTGCAGCCGAAGATCTATAGCGAAGCCATCGGGCAAGAGATTCCGAGCATTCCGCCGAACGTCATCGAGCCCTTCCTTTCCCGGCCCCTGATTCTCGAACCCGGCACCGAAGTCAGCGATGTCGTCATCGTCGCCACCGGAGAAGACCGCATGTTCGTCGGCAACGGCGACGAAGCTTTCGTCAGGGGCATCCCCGATGCCAGCATCGAGAAATGGCACGTCTTCCGTCCCGGCAAAGGCTTGAAGGATCCGGATACCGGCGAAGTCATCGCCCTCGAAGCCTTTTTCCTCGGCCACGCCAATCTGGTCAGGCCGGGCGAGCCGGCCACCATCCGCGTCGTTCAGGCCAAGGAAGAAATCGGCCGCGGCGACCGCCTGCTGCCGGCCCCGCCGCCGGTCATCAACTCTTACGTGCCGCACCGGCCGGATAGCGAAATCGCCGCCAGGGTCGTCTCCATCTACGGCGGCGTCGATGAGGGCGGCAGCCATTCGGTCGTGGCCCTGAATCGCGGCGCCAGCGACGGCCTGGA
Organism: uncultured Dechloromonas sp.; assembly: GCA_964518615.1. Taxonomy (GTDB): domain Bacteria; phylum Pseudomonadota; class Gammaproteobacteria; order Burkholderiales; family Rhodocyclaceae; genus Azonexus. Next base: position 2,350 of record CAZFHE010000359.1, read on the forward strand.
AATCGGCCATGTCCTCGCGCTGTACCGCAATCGCGTCTCGGTCGCCACCGACGCGGACGGAAAGCGCCGATCGACGCCCATTCCGGAAGAACGCTACGCGCTGGTCTTCGTTTTCCGCACCTTCGACCGCGTCGCCTACGCGCTGGTCGTCGAATCCTCGAAATCCGTCATCGTCGGCGATTCAGTCCGCAATCCGTGAGCGATCCGACAGGGCTGGCTGCCTGGTTGCGGCTCTCCCTGGTTCCCGGCATCGGCGGCGAGTCTCAGCGCAAGCTGCTCGCCGCTTTCGGTTTACCCGAGGCCGTTTTCGCCGCCGGCCCCTTGGCCGCGCGCGGCGTCATCGGCAGCCGCGCCGATCTGTTGTTCGGGCACGATTCCAGTGATCTCGTCGAACAGAGCCTGAACTGGGCCGCAGAGCCCGGCAACGCCCTCGTGACCCTGGCCGACGCCGCCTACCCGCCAGCCCTCCTGGAAATTCCCGATCCGCCCATTCTCTTGTACCTGCGCGGCGATCCGGCGCATCTGCAAAAGCGCGGCCTTGCCATCGTCGGCAGCCGCAATGCCACGCCCCAAGGCTGTCAGACGGCGGAAAGCTTCGCCCGCGCCCTGGCCGGCCAGGGCCTGCCCATTGTCAGCGGCCTCGCCCTGGGCATCGACGCCGCTGCCCACCGGGGCGCGCTGAAAGGCGGCGGCCCGACCATCGCCGTCGTCGGCACCGGCGCAAACCGCCTCTACCCGGCCGGCAACCGCGACTTGGCGCTGGCCATTCTCGAACACGGCGCGATCCTCTCCGAATTCCCGCTCGGCACGCCGCCTTTAGCCGCCAATTTTCCCCGCCGCAACCGTCTCATCGCGGGCTTGGCGCGGGGCGTGCTGGTGGTCGAGGCGGCCCCGCAGAGCGGCTCGCTGATCACCGCCCGCCTGGCTGCCGAGCAGGGACGCGAGGTCTTCGCCATTCCCGGTTCGATTCATTCGCCGCTGGCCCGCGGCTGTCATCAATTGATCAAGCAGGGGGCCAAACTGGTCGAGACCGCGGCCGACATTCTTGAGGAATTCAGGCTCCCGGCGGTAGAAACGCCCGCCGCGCCGGCCGCTGCCGAGGGCGAGGAGCATCCCCTCATCGCCGCCCTCGGGCACGATCCCTGCTCCCTCGACGAACTCGCGACCCGCACCGGCCTGGGCGCTGATCGCCTGCTTGGCGAATTGCTCTCGCTCGAGCTCGCGGGCCGCCTCGCCTGCCTTCCGGGCAATCGTTACCAGCGTCTGGCCTGATCGCCCGCCAAAGCACAGCTTGCCAAGCGGCTCGCTGCCCACTTATCATCCGCCGGCATTCAATAGGCAGATTCCATGACCAAAAAGCTGATCATCGCTGAAAAACCCTCCGTCGCCGCCGACATCGCCAAAGCGCTCGGAGGATTCACCAAGCACGACGACTATTACGAGAGCGAAGGCTATGTCTTGTCGTCGGCGATTGGCCATTTGCTGGAACTCTCCTGTCCGGAAGAATTCGAGGTCAAGCGCGGCAAGTGGTCGTTTGCCCATCTGCCGGTGATTCCGCCGCATTTCGCGCTCTCGCCCATCGAGAAAACCGAATCGCGCTTGAAGCTGCTGACCAAGCTGATCAAGCGCAAGGACGTCGCCAGTCTCATCAATGCCTGCGACGCGGGCCGCGAAGGCGAGTTGATTTTCAATTACATTGCCCAGCACACCAAGTCAGGGAAGCCCGTGCAGCGCCTGTGGCTGCAATCCATGACCCAGGGCGCCATCCGGGACGGTTTTGCGCATCTGCGCGCCGGCCACGAATTGCAGGGCTTGGGGGACGCCGCCGTGTGCCGTTCCGAATCCGACTGGCTGGTCGGCATCAATGGCACGCGGGCGATGACCGCCTTCAATTCCAAGACCGGCGGTTTCCATCTGACCACCGTTGGCCGCGTGCAGACGCCGACGCTGGCCATCGTCGTTGAGCGCGAAAAGAAAATCCGCGAATTCAAGCCGCGCGCCTACTGGGAAGTCGAGGCCCAATTCGCCGCCCGCGCCGGCGGCTATACCGGCAAATGGTTCGACGAGGGCTACAAGGGCAAGGAAGACGACGAGCACGCCCGCGCCGACCGCCTGTGGGAAGAAAAACGCGCCGAGGCGATCCGCGCCGCCACCCTGGGCAAGCCCGGCATCGTCAGCGAGGAAACCAAGCCGGAAAACCGGCTCTCGCCGCTGCTGTTCGATCTGACCAGCCTGCAACGCGAAGCCAATGCCCGCTTCGGCTTCTCGGCCAAAACCACGCTGTCGCTCGCGCAGGCGCTGTACGAAAAACACAAGGCGCTGACCTATCCGCGAACCGATTCGCGTTGCCTGCCCGAGGACTATCTGCCCACGGTCAAGGAAACCCTGAGCGTGCTCACTGGCCAAGGGGCCGGCAAAGGCCACGACGAGGTGCTGCTCGCCCGTTATTCGCCCTTCGCCCACCAGATCCTGGCGCGTAACTGGGTGCTGCCCAACAAGCGCATATTCAACAACGCCAAGGTCAGCGACCACTTCGCCATCATCCCGACGCCGCAGGCGCCCAAGCATCTCAACGAGATGGAGCAAAAGCTGTACGACTTCGTCGTGCGCCGCTTCCTGTCCGTCTTTTTCCCGGCTGCCGAATATCTGGTCACCACGCGCATCACCCGCGTCGAAGGCCATCCCTTCAAGACCGAAGGCAAGGTGCTGGTCAATCCCGGCTGGCTGGCCGTGCATGGCAAGGAAAGCCAGGAGGGCGACGAAGGCAATCTGGTCGCCGTGGCCAAGGACGAGAAGGTCAAGGCCGAGGAAGTCAGCATCAGGGCCAACGCAACCAAGCCGCCGCCGCGCTATTCCGAAGCCACGCTGCTATCGGCCATGGAAGGCGCGGGCAAGATGGTCGATGACGAGGAACTGAAGGCGGCGATGGCTGGCCGGGGGCTGGGGACGCCTGCGACGCGCGCCCAGATTATCGAGAACCTGATTGGCGAGCAGTACATCCACCGCGAGGGGCGCGAACTGATCCCCACCGCCAAGGCTTTCTCGCTGATGACGCTCCTCAATGGCCTGGGCGTGACCGAACTCACCCAGCCGGAACTGACCGGCGATTGGGAATGGAAATTGGGCCGCATCGAGAAGGGCGAATTCACGCGCCAGGAATTCATGCGTGAAATCGCCGAAATGACGCGGCACATCGTCGAGCGCGCCAAGACCTTCGAGGCCGACACCATTCCCGGCGACTTCGGCGTACTGACCGCTCCCTGTCCCCGCTGCGGCGGCGAAATTCGCGAAACCTACAAGAAATTCCAGTGCGGCGCTTGCGACTATTCGCTGTGGAAGATCGTCGCTGGCCGCCAATTCGAGCCGGCAGAAATCGACACCCTGCTCACCGAAAAACAAATCGGGCCGCTGACCGGTTTTCGCAACAAGATGGGGCGCAGTTTCGCCGCCGCCATCAAATTGAACGACAACATGGAGCCGGAATTCGACTTCGGCCAGGACAAATCCGGCGACGACTCGGCCGAGCCGGTCGATTTCTCCGGACAGGAAAGCCTCGGTTCCTGCCCGAAGTGCGCAGCCCCGGTATTCGAGCACGGCGCTTCCTATGTCTGCGAAAAATCGGTCGGCCCGGCCAAGTCCTGCGACTTCCGCTCCGGCAAGATCATCCTGCAACAGCCGGTGGATGCCGCCCAGATGAAAAAGCTGCTGGCCGACGGCAAGACCGATTTGTTGAAGGAATTCGTCTCCAACCGCACGCGGCGCAAATTCTCGGCCTATCTGGTCACGGCGGGCGGCAAGGTCGGCTTCGAATTCGAGATAAAAGCGCCAGCAGCCAAGAAGCCCGCCGCGAAAAAACCGGCGAAAGCCTGAGCGCCGACATTACGGCGCTCTACCCGCCGACAAGGTTTCACGTGGAACCGAAGCTCGGCGCCGTAGGGCGGATCTCGACCCGCCGGTCAAAATCATCATTTGATGTTGGCTCGGCGGGTTGAAAACCGCCCTCCCGCCGTACCGTAACGCCGGATAGCGCGCAGGACAGCACGGCGGCGCGTAGTATGTCGATGGCCTGCGTGCGCGGATAGGTCACCCGCCAGACCAGGCCAACCGTGCGCGACGGCGACTGGCCGGCGAAGGGCAGCACGCGCACCAGCGGCTCGCGCGCCATCAGCGGATCGGCG
>CAZFHE010000360.1:0-3471 GCA_964518615.1 uncultured Dechloromonas sp.
GGCGGTAGGGGGGGCGGCGGCCCCAGCGGCTCCAGGCCGCCCCGCCCCTGGCGCTTCTGCCAGCGAAAGGCGACCGCGCCTTGCCAGTCGATCGGCGCAATGGGCGGCGGCAGCACGGCTTCGAGCCGGCCAAGAACGGCCTCGGCGCGATGGAGCAGCGCTTCGTAGAAGCGAGGGTCGGGAGTGTCGGGGGTGGCAGGCATCGGGCGGGTATACTTTGGGCGAAACGCTAAACTCTAACGAAAGCCATGTCCCCAATACAAGCCATCCTCGCCCTTGCCATCCTGTTGCTTGCCGGTTGTTCCACCCTGTCGCCCGAGCCGGCGTCGCCAAACTGCCCGCCCTCTGCCGCCTGTCCGAGTTGCCCGCCGCCCGCCGCCGAAACGCCTAGCGCGCCGCAGTCCGCGCAGTCGCCATTTTCGCGCACCCTGGAAGTCGCCGACTGGAGCGAACTGCCGGGCTGGCAGGATGACGACGTGGCTGCCGCCTGGCCGGCCTTTCTGCAATCCTGTCGCGGCCTGATGGGTCGGCCCCGCGGCGAGGAATGGAAGCGCGTCTGCGAGCTGGCCCGCGAACTTGGCGAGCGCCCCGGCTTCGATGCCCGCACCTTCTTCGAGGACAATCTGCGGCCCTATGCCGTCATCGCTGGCGATGGCGGCGTCAGCGGCACGGTCACCGGCTATTACGAGCCATTGTTGCGCGGCAGCCGCCAGCCGGCCCGGGGCTTCAAGGAGCCCGTGCTGGGCGTGCCCGACGATCTCCTCAACATCGACCTGTCGGCCCTCTTTCCCGAACTGAAGGACAAGCGTCTGCGCGGGCGCATCGAAGGCAAGCGCGTGGTGCCCTACTGGACGCGGGCCGAGATTGTCAGTCGCGGCAAGAACATTCCCGCCCGAACGCTCCTCTACGTGGATGACGCCGTCGAGCTCTTTTTCTTGCAGGTGCAGGGTTCCGGACGGGTGCGCCTGGCCGATGGCAGCCTGGTGCGTCTCAATTACGCCGACCAGAACGGCCATCCCTACCAGTCGATCGGCCGCCTCTTGGTCGAGCGCGGCGAACTCAAGCTCGAAGAAGCCTCGATGCAGGGCATACAGGCCTGGGCGCGCGCCAATCCGGCTCGTCTCGACGAACTCCTGAACAGCAATCCGAGCTACGTTTTCTTCCGCGAAATGCCGGACAGCCAGGATGGCCCGATCGGCGCCCTGGGCGTGCCCTTGAGCGCCGAGCGCAGCATCGCCATCGACCCGCGCTCGGTGCCGCTGGGCGCGCCGGTTTTTCTCTCCACCACGCGCCCCAATTCGGCAGAGCCGCTGAACCGCCTGGTCCTGGCCCAGGACACCGGCGGCGCGATCAAGGGCGCGGTGCGCGCCGATTTCTTCTGGGGCTTCGGCAAGGCCGCCGGCCAACTGGCCGGGCGCATGAAGCAGAGCGGCCGGATGTGGGTGCTGCTGCCCATCGAGTCCGCCCCGAACTGAGGAAGGCCGATACGCGAAGAAGCGCGCGGCAAAAGCTCCCTCGCGCTTGTAATGCTTAAGGAAAAATGATGATTGGTGCATCGGTATCGCTCGTTCCCTTATCGCTCGCGCATGTAGACGATTTCTCGCGCTATTCAGGGGATATCTCGCTGTGGACATGGTGGTTGCGCAAACCGCCGATCGACGTCGAGACCATGCGCCGCGAAGTGGAATTGGCGCTTGAGCAACAGCGAAACGGGCGGCGCACGCCTTTTTCGATCTTTCATCACGCGCGCCAGGAACACATTGGCAGCACGTCGCTATGGGATATCGACCCCATCAATCGCTCTCTGGAAATTGGATCGACCTGGCTCGCGACGCCCTTCCATCGGAGCGGCGTCAATCGCGAATGCAAGGCATTGCTCCTTGCTCACGCCTTCGAAGCGCTAAAGATGAATCGGGTCGTTTTTCAGACCGACGAACTGAATGTCAGATCACGACGGGCGATTGAGAAACTCGGGGCAAGGTTTGAGGGCGTTGCGCGGGAAAACACGGTGGTGTGGGACGGACGGGTAAGGTCTTCCGCCATTTACAGCCTGCTACGCAGCGAATGGAAGCCCGATATGTAGAACGGGACTGGACAAACAATGCCCTCTTGCCGTGAAATGGTTGGATTGACCATCCCGCATCCGGAGAACCGCATGGCCACCCGCCAAAAAAATGCCGCCCCAACGCCCGCCCCCGCCACCCCCAAGGCGCCGCCCCGCGCCCGCCCAAGCGCCCGGGGCGATATCGCGCCCCAACTGAGCGCCGCCGGCATCGAGGGCTTTACCGTGCAGGCGGCGGCCGAAGGCGCGCAGGAAACGAAACTGGGCGCCATGCAGGATGTCATCAGCGGACTGCCGGCCGAGGAATCAGTCGCCCTGCTCAAGGGCCTGCTCAAGCAGCAGCGCATCGAGTTCGACATGCTCTCCGCCAACCCGGACGAAGAACTGGCCAGCGACTGGCGAACCGGCGGCTACCCGTACAAGAACCTGATGCAGCGGCGCAATTATGAAAGGCAGAAATACCGGCTACAGGTCGAACTCCTGAAATTGCAAGCCTGGGTCAAGGAAACCGGGCAGAAGGTCGTGATTTTGTTCGAGGGCCGCGACGCGGCCGGCAAGGGCGGCACCATCAAGCGCTTCATGGAACATCTGAATCCACGCGGCGCCCGCGTCGTGGCGCTGGAAAAGCCTTCGGAAACCGAGCGCGGCCAGTGGTATTTCCAGCGCTATGTGCAGCACCTGCCGACCGACGGCGAGATCGTGCTGTTCGACCGCTCCTGGTACAACCGCGCCGGCGTCGAGCATGTCATGGGCTTTTGCACCGAGCAGGAATATGCCGAGTTCGTCCGCCAGGCGCCGGAATTCGAGCGCATGCTGGTCAGAAACGGCACGCATCTGATCAAGTTCTGGTTCTCGGTCAGCCAGGAAGAACAACGCCGGCGCTTTCGCGAGCGCAAGGTGCATCCGCTCAAGCAGTGGAAGCTCTCGCCGATCGACATGGCCTCGCTCGACAAATGGGATGACTACACAAGGGCCAAGGAAGCCATGTTCTTCCACACCGACACGGCCGATGCGCCATGGACGGTGATCAAGTCCAATTGCAAGAAGCGGGCGCGCTTGAACGCCATGCGCTACATCCTGCACAAGCTGCCGTACAAGAACAAGGACACCGAGCGCATCGGCAACCTCGACCCCCTGATCGTCGGCCGCGCCAATGTGGTCTACGAGCGCGGCGAACACCAGGGCGTGCCGATTCTCTAATTAATCCCCCATCCCGGCCTTCCCCCGCAAGCGGGGGAAGGGGTCGCCGGACTCAGTGAAACGGCTTTACTTCTTACGCGGCGGCGGGACGTCGGTGCAGGAGCCGTGGGCGACTTCGGCGGCCATGCCGATGCTTTCGCCAAGCGTCGGGTGCGGGTGGATGGTCTTGCCGATATCGACCGCGTCGCAACCCATTTCGATGGCGAGTG
>CAZFHE010000361.1:0-2464 GCA_964518615.1 uncultured Dechloromonas sp.
CCGGCCGAGCCGTTGATCAGCAGGTTCGGAATGCGCGTCGGCAAGACCGAGGGTTCCAGCTCCTTGCCATCGTAATTGGGCTCGAAATCGACCGTTTCCTTGTCGATGTCGGCGGTCAGGTCGGAGGCGATGCGATCCAGACGGCATTCGGTGTAACGCATGGCCGCCGGATTGTCGCCGTCGATGGAGCCAAAATTGCCCTGACCATCGACCAGGGTGTAGCGCAGCGAAAAATCCTGCGCCATGCGCACCAGCGTGTCGTAAATGGCCGAATCGCCATGCGGGTGGTATTTACCCATGACTTCGCCGACCACGCGGGCGCATTTGACGAAAGGACGATTCCAGACATTATTGGTCTCATGCATCGCGTACAGCACGCGGCGATGCACCGGCTTCAAGCCATCGCGCGCATCCGGCAGCGCCCGGCCGACGATCACGCTCATCGCGTAATCGAGATAGGAACGCCGCATCTCGTCTTCGAGGCTGATGGGCAAGGTTTCTTTGGCGAATTGATCCATGTCTCGCAATCGCGCCGCGGCAAGCAGCGCCTTTTTGGTTGAGGAAGGCTCCTGACGACTCGCGTGGAATAATTCAGAGCTTCCGTGGGCGTAATTTGTTATTTTATCACGCCCCATTCCCCGGACAGACCGCCGCCTCATGACACTCATACCCGAAACCATCGACCTCCTGATCGAGGCGCGCTGGATTGCCCAGGTCGAACCCGACCGCGTGCTGGAAAATCACGCCCTGGCGGTCCATGAAGGGCGCATCCTCGCCATCCTGCCCGCCGGCGAGGCGCGCGACCGTTACCAGCCCAAAGAGCGGCTCGCGCTCGACCGGCATATCCTGATTCCCGGCCTCGTCAATCTGCACACCCATGCCGCGATGAGCCTGATGCGCGGCCTGGCCGACGACCTGGCGCTGATGGACTGGCTGCAAAAACACATCTGGCCCGCCGAGGCTGCCCACCTCTCGGCGCAATTCGTGCTGGACGGCACCCGGCTCGCCTGCGCCGAAATGCTCAAGGGCGGCATCACCTGTTTCAACGACATGTATTTCTTCCCCGAAGCCGCCGCCGCCGCCGCCAGCGAATTCGGCATGCGCGCCTCGATTGGCATCACCGCGCTGGAATTCCCCAATCCCTACGCCTGCGACGCCGACGACCATCTGAGCAAGGGTCTGGCCGTCCGCGAAAAATGGCGCGACCGGCCCCTGACCACCTTTTGCCTCGCGCCGCACGCCGCCTACACCGTCTCCGACGCCAGCTTCGAGCGCATCCGGGTGCTCTCCGACCATCTCGGCCTGCCGGTGCATTGCCATGTGCACGAAACCCGCCAGGAAATCGACGAGGCCATCGCCCGCGACGGCCGCCGCCCGCTCGCCCGGCTGCATCGCTTGGGCCTCCTCGGTCCGGGCTTCATCGGCGTGCATGGCGTCTATCTCTCGGACGAGGAAATCGACCTCCTGGCCGCGACCGGCAGCCACATCGCCCATTGCCCGACCTCGAACCTCAAACTGGCCAGCGGCTTCGCCCCGGCGGCCAAAATGCTGGGACGCGGCATCAATATGGGCCTGGGCACCGATGGGGCCGCCAGCAACAACCGTCTCGACCTCTTCGGCGAAATGCGCCTCGCCGCCCTGCTGGCCAAGGGCCTCAGCGGCGACGCCAGCGCGCTGCCGGCCCGCCAGGCGCTGCGCATGGCCACCTTGAACGGCGCCGTCGCCCTCGGCCTGGGCTTTGAGACGGGCTCGCTAGAACCGGGCAAGGCCGCCGATCTGTGCGCCGTCGATCTCGGCGGCCTGGAGAGCCGCCCCTGCTTCGATCCGGTATCGCATCTGGTGCATGTCGCCGGACGCGAATCGGTCACTCATGTGTGGGTCGCCGGAAAGTGTTGCGTTAACAACAAAGAACTACGCGATTTCCCCGCGAATCACCTGGATTCGGTCATAGCGCTATGGCAAAATGCTTTGGAAGTTCGCCGGAATATTTGACACAACGACTAACGCGGACCAGAGTTAGTAAATCTATCTTCAACGAGGAAAAACAATGATCCTGAATATCGCCAAGAAATCCCTGCTCATTGCCCTGCTGGCTGGTGTTGGTGTTGCTGCCACGGCCCAGGAACGCGTTTATGTCATCGACGCCCGCGACGTGGTCGCCAAGAGCGGCGCCGGCCTGTGCTGGCGCACCGGCTACTGGACCCCGGCCGCCGCCGCCGCCGACGCTGCCGGCTGCGAATGCGACAAGGACCTGCTGCCCAAGGAAGCCTGCGAGCCGAAGGGCGCCGCCCCGGCTCAGGCCCCGGCCGCCGCCCCCGCCGCTGCGCCCAAGCCCGCTGGCGAGAAGATCACCGTGGCTGCCGACGCCCTGTTCGACTTCGACAAGGCCCAGCTTCGTCCCGAAGGCAAGGCCACGCTCGACGAGCTGGTCTCCAAGGCCGGCGCGATCAATCTGGAAGTGATC
>CAZFHE010000362.1:0-8247 GCA_964518615.1 uncultured Dechloromonas sp.
ATTGGCCTTGGGAATCGCCACATAGTCCTTGAACTTGCCGGGGACGGGCTTGTACAGCGCATGCAGCGCGCCGAGCGCCAGGTAGCAGGTGGGCACATTGTCGACCACGACGCGAAAACCGTAGATGTCGAGCACCTGCGAGAAGGAGAGCTGCTTGTCCTTCATTTTGCGAAAAATGGAATACAGGCTCTTCTCGCGGCCAAACACCTCGGCGCGCAAGCCGGCGCATTCCAGCTTGCCCTTGATGCCATCGAGTATCCGCGTCAGGAGCTCGCGGCGGCTGCCGTGCGCCGCCTTCATCGCCTTGGCCAGCACCTGTGCCCGGTGCGGATAAATCAGCGAAAAGCAGAGATCCTGCATCTCGCGGTAGAGCTTGCTAAGCCCCAGGCGCAGCGCGATCGGGGCGTAGATTTCCAGCGTCTCGCGCGCGATCCGGGCGCGCTTGTCGGCGCGCATGGCCGACATCGTCCGCAGGTTGTGCTGGCGGTCGGCCAGCTTGACGAGCACGACGCGCAAATCGCGCGCCATGGCCATCAGCATCTTGCGGAAATTTTCCGCCTGCGCCTCCTGGTAGGAGGCGAATTCCATCTTGTCGAGCTTGGAAAGACCATCGACCAGTTCGGCGATTTCCTTGCCGAAGCGCTCGGCCAGTTCCGCCTTGGTAGCGCCGGTATCCTCAAGCACGTCGTGCAGCAGCGCGGCACAGACCGCCTCGGCATCCATGCGCCAGCCGACGACGGCGCTGGCGACCGCCAGCGGATGCGTGACATAAGGCTCGCCCGACATGCGCGTCTGGCTCGCATGGGCGCGCGCGGCGAAGGCGTAAGCCGCCTTGATGCGTTCTACATCGACCGGAGGAAGATAATCGAGACTATCGAGGAAAGCCAGGTAGGCTGATTCCTCGGGGGGGGGCGGCGCTAGGGATGGCTGCGAGTCCATCGGGCGTCACCGCCGTGGCTTTCAGGCCTGACCGCGATTGAGAACTTCCAGGCCGACCTTGCCGATAGCCATTTCACGCAGGGCGATCACGGTCGGCTTGTCCTTCTCGATATCGACCAGCGGCGTCGAGCCATTGGCGATCTGACGGGCGCGATGGGCGGCGGCCAGGGTCATCTGGAAGCGGTTGGGAATACGTTTCAAGCAATCGTCGACGGTCACGCGGGCCATGTAAAACCTCAGAATCAGATCAATCGGGCAAAAAGCGCGGCGTGCCGGACACGCTGCGCCGCCAGGCGCAGCCGGGAGGCGCGCACAACGGCGCGAAGCTCTTCCAGCGCCTGCTCCAGGCGGTCGTTAATAATAACATAGTCAAACTCGCCGACATGGCGCATCTCCGCCTGCGCCGCGGCCAACCGCCGGGCGACGACCTCGCTGCTATCGGTGCCGCGCTCGCTGAGGCGGCGGGCCAGTTCGTCCATCGAGGGCGGCAGGATGAAAACGCCAATCGCCTGCGGGAATTGCGCGCGCACCTGCTGCGCCCCTTGCCAGTCGATTTCGAGCAGCACGTCGGCCCCGGCGGCCAGGCGCTCGGCGATCCACTTTTTCGAGGTGCCGTAGAAATTGCCATGCACCTCCGCCCATTCGAGAAAATCGTGACGCTCGATCATGGCGCGAAAAGCGGCGACATCGACGAAATGGTATTCGCGCCCATCCGCCTCGCCCGGACGCGGATCGCGCGTCGTCGTGGAGATTGACAGCTGCACCTCAGGCTCGTGTTCGAGCAAGAGACGCACCAGGGTCGTCTTGCCCGCCCCCGAGGGCGCGGCGACAACGTAGAGATTTCCGGTCATGACGGTCTTTCAATCAGAAGGCGGATGCAGCGCGGATTGGAGATTCTGCATCGGAAGCGAGAAAGTTGCAGGAAGGCGTGAAACATCATGGAAGATCCTTGTTTTTATGTTGCCTGCCTGTGCGCCCGGTCCGCGAAACGCGGCGCAATGGTATTGCAACCAGGGTTGGTGATCAGCGTGCCTTCGGTTTTTGCGCAGGCGTTCCATGCCAGTCGATGACCTCCCAGTGGCCTTTTTTCGTCGGGCCGTGGCGGCGCAGCTTGCCTGCGAGTTTGAGTTGGGTCAGGTGGTATTTGACCCCGCCGGCACTCAGGCCAGTGGCTTGCGCCAGTGCCAGCATGGTCATCTGTGGCTGTTGGCGTAAGAGCTGTAGCACGACGTCCTTGACTTTTTCCGGTTGTGTTTCGGGGACAGGGTTTAGGGTAGTTTCGGCGGTTTCTTGGGTAGCCCTCCTGATTTCTTGGGTAGTTTTGGCGACTTCTTGGGTAGTATTATTTATTTCCTGGGGGGTTTCTGGCGTTTCTTGGGTAGTTTTCTTGGTGTTTTCAGGATAGTCCTCGGCGTTTTCTTGCTGCTTTCCTGTTGTTCCAAGGAGGGCATCCTCCAACACTATCGGGCGCTGAAAGCTGGCAATGAACAGCCCGGCGACTTCACGGAACGTGGCGCTTGGCGCGTTTTTCAGAATCAAGGGCATGCCTCGCCCCCAAGCTTCAATCAAATGGACTCGACGCAGCAAGTCGGCAATCAGCGGGTTGCGCCGACGCGAGACATTGCCTCGGCGCAGATCGTCGAGCGTGAGGCCGTCATAGAGACCGCCCGGATTGCGAACTTCCACCCGATCTTTATAGATGGCGATGTGGATGTAGTCCGGGTCGCGCCAGTCGCGGTGGCAAAAGGCGTTGATGATGGCTTCGCGCAGGGCTTCGCGGGAGATTTCCGGCACATCCACGCGCCACAGGCCGTCGAGCCTCATGCCGATGTGGATGTTTTTCAGGATATATTTCTCGGCTTCTTCGATGAGTTCGAGGATGTCGCCGTGAAAATCATGCCGGTCGATGATGGTGGCGCTGGTCTCTGCTGCAAACACGGCACAGCGCAACTCGATCGGCTCATCGGAAAAAAACAGGCGGGCCGCGTTGACGGGTTGGCCATCGCGTAGCAAACCGAGTTTGTCCAGCGCATTCTTGGCATCATCCCAGGGCAGGTTGGCCTTTTCCACGAAGCGGCGGATTTTGTTTTCGTTCAGCGCCTGCCGTGACACGGTAGAAACTTCATTATCCCAGCGCAGGGCAGCGCGGTTCTGGCGCAGGATCAGGGTTTCCAGTTCGCGGGCGCTCATCTGCCGGTCTTCGTCAGCCACCCGGATATAGGCGCGGCCATAGGCGAAATACGGTTTTTGCTGGCCGTTGGCGCGGACGTGCAGGCAGTTTTTTCCGGCCACCAGTTGCCGGGTGACTTCGGGGTAGATACGCGGCTCGATGTGGGCGGCGATGGCTTGGGATACATCGCGCAGGGTCTTTTCGTTCAGATCGAGGCCGAGAGCCTTGCCGTTCGACGCAATGCCGAACCACAGTTCGCCTTCGCCATGCTTGTTGAGCATGGCGGCGAGTGAAATCAGCCCTTCTTTCAATTCGGCGAGCGATTTCTTGAATTCGACGCTTTCGGTTTCAGTCATGGATGGCTCGCGCGTCGATCAGAGGGCATCAGGCAGCAAGACGTAGACACCGATCACATCCGCCGGCAGGCAGGGGCTGACGCGGCATGGCCCCATAAAAAATGCGCGACGCCTCGACGCATCATTCCAGATTCTGAATCTGCTCGCGCATCTGCTCGATCAGGAGCTTGAGTTCGATCGCCGCCTGCGACACCTCGGTGACCGCCGATTTGGAGCCCAGGGTGTTGGCTTCGCGGTTGAGTTCCTGCATCAGGAAGTCGAGGCGCTTGCCGCAAGCGCCGCCCGCTTTGAGCACGCGCTCGACCTCGTCGAGATGGGTGGAGAGGCGGCCAAGTTCCTCGGCCACGTCGATGCGCGTGGCGAATACTGCCACTTCCTGCAGGATGCGCTCATCGCTGGCATTACCCAGGGCATCGACCAAGCGCTGCCGCAATTTTTCGGTAAACAGCGCCTGGGCTTCGGGAATGCGCGGCGCGACCCGGGCGACGATGGCGCGCATGGCTTCCACGCGATCAATGATCAGCGCCGCGAGCTTGCCGCCCTCGCGGCCTCGGCTCTGGGTGAATTCGTCGAGCGCCTCGCGGGCCAGGGCCAGAACCTCGCTGCCGACGACGGAAGGATCGAGACTCTGCTCGCCGAACATGCCCGGCCAGCGCAACAGCTCGTTTACCGACAGCGCCGCCGCCTCGGGCATGTCGGCGCGCACCTGGCGGCTCAATTCCTTGAGACTGGCGAGCAGTTCGCCATTGATTCGCAATGGCTCGCCGCGAGCGCTGGCGGCGCCGAGCGACAGGCGGCACTCGATCTTGCCGCGCGACAGGCGGCTCGCGAGCAATTCGCGCAAGGAGAGTTCCTGGGCGCGCAGTTCTTCGGCGATGCGAAAATGAAAATCGAGGTAGCGGGAATTGACGCTTTTTAGTTCGAGTTGCAGCGATCCGCCTTCAAACTCTCGCGTTTTCGCCGCATATCCGGTCATACTAGAAATCATGTCGGGCTCTCCTGCTTTACAGTCCGGACAACACGCCCGAAAATGCCTGACCTAGCATCATAACCGCGAGAATAATGGCGCAACAAGCCAACCAACCGCTGCCTGGCGGTTTTCAGCTGGAAGACTACACCATCAATCGCCAGCTCTCGCTCGGTGGGTTCTCCATCGTCTATCTCGCCGAAAATGGCGAAGGCAGGCAGGTGGCGATCAAGGAATATCTGCCCAACAGCTTGGCACTGCGCGTAACGGGCGACATCAAGCCGGTCATCAAGCCGGAGCACCAGGCTGCCTTCCGTTACGGCATGAAGTGTTTTTTCGAGGAAGGGCGGGCGCTGGCCAAGCTGTCGCATCCGAACGTGATTCGCGTGCTCAATTTTTTCCGCGCCAACGAGACCGTTTATCTGGTCATGGAATACGAGCACGGGCGCACCTTGCAGGAATTCATCCAGAAGCATCAGGGCCATATTTCCGAGCGCTTCATACGCGGCGTTTTCACGCGCATGTTGAACGGCTTGCGCGAAGTGCATTCGCACAAGCTGCTGCATTTGGATCTCAAACCCTCGAACGTCTATCTGCGCTACGACAACACGCCGGTGCTGATTGATTTTGGCGCCGCCCGCCAGACCTTGAGCAGCGGCGAGCAGATTCTCAAGCCGATGTATACGCCGGGCTTCGCGTCGCCCGAACATTACGGCTCGCGCAATGATCTCGGGCCGTGGAGCGATATTTACAGCGTCGGCGCCTCGATGTATTCCTGCCTCGCCGGCGGCGCGCCGCTGGCCGCCGACGAGCGCCTGAAGAAGGACTCGCTGGTGCCGGCGATGATACGTTGGGAAGGTCAGTATTCCGACCGGCTGCTGGAAATCATCGACTGGTGCCTGAATCTCAATCACCTGTACCGCCCGCAAAGCGTCTTTGCGCTGCAAAAGGCGCTGGTCGAAACCGTGACGCCGCCCAAACCGAGAAACAACACGCCCTGGTACGGGCGTCTCATCAATAAATTCAGGAAAACGCGCCCATGAGGTTCACGATTTATCAGGAAAGCCGCCAGGGGGGCCGCGCCAACAACGAGGACAGGACCACCTACTGCTACTCGCGCGACGCGCTCTTGATGGTCGTCGCCGATGGCATGGGCGGCCACCATTACGGCGAAATCGCGGCGCAGATCGCCGTGCAGACGCTGGCCGACGCTTTTCGGCGGGAGGCGCGGCCGCTACTGGCCGATCCCTTCCGTTTCCTGCAAAAGGGCATGATCAATGCTCACCATGCCATCTTCGACTACACCACCCGCCATCACCTTAAAGACACGCCGCGCACCACCTGCGTCGCCTGCGTGATCCAGGACAACGTCGCCTACTGGGCGCACGCCGGCGATTCGCGCCTCTACCTGATGCGCGGCGGCCGCGCCATCGCCCAGACCCGGGATCACACGCGCATCCGCCTGATGGTGGAAGAAGGCATGATCAGCGAGGCGCAGGCGGCGGTGCATCCCGAACGCAACAAGATCTACAGTTGCCTCGGCAGCCCAACCCCGCCGGAAGTCGAGTTCTCGCGCAAAATGCCGCTCGAACACGGCGACATCCTGATGCTTTGTACCGACGGCCTGTGGGGCGTCCTCCCGGGCGACGCCATCGTCAGCGCGTTGAAGGGCAGCAACCTGATGCAGGCGATACCGGCGCTCTTGACCCAGGCCGAAATGATAGGCGGCATCCACGGCGACAATCTCTCGGTCGTCGCCGTGCGCTGGGAACAAAGCTATGTCGAAGAAAGCAGCAGCTCGGTATCCACGCAAATGATGGCCCCCGACGAAATCACCGCCCGAATCGACGAATTTGGCCGCAACCCGGCCTACAAGACCGATCTCTCCGAAGACGAAATCGAGTTGGCGATCGAGGAAATCCGCGCCGCCATCGAAAAATACAACCCCAAAAAATAAGGAAGACCCCATGCGCCCCAGCCGACGAGAGTCAGACCAGCTCCGCGCCGTTTGCATCACCCGCCGTTTCACCCGCCATGCCGAAGGCTCGGTATTGATCGAAATCGGCGATACCCGCGTGCTCTGTACCGCCTCGATCGAGGAAAGCCTGCCCCCCTTCCTGCGCGGCAAGGGCCAAGGCTGGGTCACCGCCGAGTACGGCATGCTGCCCCGCGCCACGCATACGCGCACGGCGCGCGAGGCGGCCAAGGGCAAACAAAGCGGCCGGACGCAGGAAATCCAGCGCCTGATCGGCCGCAGCCTGCGCGCCGTCACCGACTTGAAAGCCCTTGGCGAGCGCCAGATCACGCTCGACTGCGACGTCCTGCAAGCCGACGGCGGCACCCGCTGCGCCGCCATCCCCGGCGCCTGGGTGGCGCTCTATGAGGCCTGCGAAAAGCTGGTAGAAGCCGGCAAGCTCTCGGCCAATCCGGTCCGCGATCACGTCGCCGCCGTCTCGGTCGGTATCATCAAAGGTAGCCCGGTGCTCGATCTCGACTACCCCGAAGACTCCGCCTGCGACACCGACATGAACGTGATCATGACCGGCCGTGGCGGCATGGTCGAAGTGCAGGGCACCGCCGAGGGCGAGCCATTCACCCGCGAACAGATGAATACGCTGCTCGATTTGGCGCAACTCGGTATCAAGCAACTGATCGCCGCCCAGCAACGCGCCCTGGCCGGCTGATCATGAAAAAAATCGTCCTCGCCTCAAACAACGCCAAGAAAATCAAGGAGCTGAATTCGCTCCTCGCGCCGCTTGGCTTCACAGTCATCGCGCAAGGCGAGCTCGGCATTCCAGAAGCCGAGGAACCGCACGCCACCTTCATTGAAAACGCGCTCGCCAAAGCCCGCCACGCCGCCCGGCACAGCGGCCTGCCCACCCTGGCCGACGATTCCGGCCTCTGCGTTAAGGCGCTTGGCGGCGCGCCGGGCGTCATCTCCGCCCGCTACGCCGGCGAGCCGAAATCGGATGCGCGCAATAACGAAAAACTGCTGGCCGATCTGGCCGGCCGCACTGAGCGCCGCGCCCACTTCGTTAGTCTGCTCGCGCTGGTCCGTTCGCCAGACGATCCGCAACCCATCATCGCCGAGGGCGAATGGCATGGCGAAATCGTCGATCAAGCGCGCGGCGACGGCGGCTTTGGCTACGACCCGCTATTCTTCGTTAGCGAATTCGGCCAGACCGCCGCCCAACTCGACGCCGACACCAAAAACCGCATCTCGCATCGCGGCCGGGCCATGCAAAAACTGATCGAGCGCCTGCCCGAACTGTGACCCATCCGCCGCTTGCCGCCCCCCGAACACAAAAATTGTCAAATCCCCACAAAGCCATCCGCAGTCTGCGGAGAGCCGTATGGCGGGGTTCAAGCCGCCGATCCAGCATCAAATCTTGCTTTTAACCGGCGGCTCAAGACCCGCCCTACAGCCTGCCGTTTCTAGGTTGAGTGATCCTGCGCAGCGGCGAGGACGGATGAGGCGTCTACCTGGATGCTCAACCGCCTGCCGGGTAAGGCTATCGCCATGAACGGCCAGGCCGAGCGCGCCGCCAATTTCAACCCGAAGAGATCGAGCACCGCCAGCCAGCCGAGACGCAGCGCGCCCATCCGCTGATGAGCGCGCTGCGAGGCCAGGTTGCCGACCTTGACCCAACTGACGCTGACCGCGACCCCGCGCTCGCGCAGCAAGCGATTCGCTTCGTCCCACAGGCGGGCGAAGGTTCGTCCGAGACGATATTCCGGGCTGATTTCCAGATCGAAATCCCAACAGGCGAGAGCGGGAGGCAACGGCTCGAAGTCGCACTCCAGCATGTATTCCC
>CAZFHE010000363.1:0-1754 GCA_964518615.1 uncultured Dechloromonas sp.
GTTTCCAGGCGGACGCTGGTTGACTGGGAAAAAGGCGCGACATCGCCAACGGGCTTTCAACTCGAATCCCTGAGCCAAGCCGGCGCCGACGTGCTCTACATCGTCACCGGCAAGCGCGACGAGGCGAAGCTGACCCAGGACGAAGCGGCCCTGCTGGACAATTACCGGCACTCCCCCGAAGCCGGGCGGCGCGCCATAAGGGGGGCGGCTCATGCGAGCGCGCAACCGGACGAAGAAATGAAGGCGGCGTGTTAATCGTTTTGCATCACAAAGGGGCTGGAATGGACTTGCCGGCATTTATTCTTTTCTTTTCGACGGTCTGGCTTGTGTGGGCGCGGGCAACCGACAAACTCAAGGCGGACGGTCGTGGCTGGCTGTTCCGAAACTGGGTGTCCGGCGTCATTTCGCTCACGATCGGAACTATTCAGTTGATCTTGATGATCGGCGAATTCGGCGTCTCCACCGTGTTCGGCTTTCTGATCGCAGCCGGTTCTGCCTGGTTGTATCGGCAGCCGCTGCCGAATGCAAAGGCAGCCGCCGGGCCGGTCGAACACTCGCCGCGCGTGCAGAACGATGCCCAGCCCGTTGCGGGGGTTACCATCGCCGATATCGAATTCGACTACACCGACGCCAAGGGTGCCGACAGCCGCCGCCGCGTCGAGGTCGAGGCGATCAATAGTGAGTACTTCCAGGGCCACTGCCACAAGGCGGATGCCGAGCGCACCTTCGTCATTGGCCGGGTGCGTGGCCGCGTTCTCGACCTGGCAAGCGGTGAGCTGCTTGCCCCGAAGGCATGGGCGGCTGAGGCGAGAAAGCATCCGCTGAACGACCCATCGAAGATCACCATCGGCCGCGCTGCCGACGATGAAGCCTTCGCCGAAGATGACGAAGCGTCCGGCCAGATCGAGATCTGCTTTACCGGCTACTCGAAGGCCGACAAGCTGCGCCTGGAAGAAATCGCCAGCGCCTGCGGCATGATCGTCCGGCAATCGGTCACGTCCGGCTTGACGCACCTGTGCGCCGGCGACAAGCCCGGCCCGGCGAAACTAGACAAGGCCGTCGCCGTCGGCGCGGAGATCATCGAGGAGGCCGACTTCTACGCGCTGCTGGCCTAGCGCCTGACCAAAAAAACGCCGGCCCGGCATCGCCTTGATCGCCGGGCTTTTTTTCGTCTTATTGAACCGGCAATTAAGGGTTGATTTTTCGAGAAGCACCCATAAGGAGTGAATGGACAAATAGAGGCAATCCTTAATTGCCGGGTGAATATCCACAGATTTACCCAGAGATTCTGTGGGAAATCGGTAGCGCAACGATAAACAAAAAAGCTTATTTTTTGTCTTGCGCAAATAAACAAAAATGCTTATTGTCACCTCATCGACAGCTTGATGGAGGCGGGGTGAAACAAAGCGAGTTCGTGAGGTGGCTGACCCGTCAGGGGGCAAGCTTCAAGGATGGAACAAAGCACTTGAAGGTTTACCTGAATGGCAAACAGAGCCACCTGCCAAGGCACCCGGCGGCCGAACTGAAAACGGGGCTGGTCGAAGGGGTCAAGAAACAGCTAGGAATCAAGTGAGGACGGCCCCCGCAAGGGGGCTGGCGCTTGTAAGATACTGAGGAAAATGTCATGCGTTATCCCGCATTGTTTGCCGCCGCCGACGAAGGCGGTTTCGTGGTGACCTTCCGCGACATCCCGGAAGCGATTACCCAAGGCGATACAGAAGCCGAGGCGATGGAAATGGCCGAGGATGTTCTGG
>CAZFHE010000364.1:0-3418 GCA_964518615.1 uncultured Dechloromonas sp.
CGCGCAATTGCCGCGCGGGCACCACCGTCACCGCCTTCGGGCTGTCGCGATAGACGAAGCGCGGCGGCCCGCCACGGGCGGCGCGCTCGATGAGCGTGACGTCATGGACATGGGTGATGTTGATGCGCCAGATATGGGCCGGGCTGTAGCGGTAGTGCGGCACGAAGACGTCGCGCGGTCCCAGGGGGAACCAGCCGACGGCGGGCGCTGCGCCAAAGCCGAAGCTTACGCTCCAGCCGGGATTGCCGATCCAGCCCACCAGGGCCGGGGCATAGACCGGCCGGACGGCGCGCCGCCCCGGGGCCCAGGCCCAGCGGCTGCCGATCATCACCCAGCGGCCATAGTGGAAGGGGGCGAAACCCCAGGGCGCGGCGTCTATCCAGGTCCAGCCCCAGGGCGTGATCCAGGCCCAGCGGCCAAAGCGATACGGGGCCCAGTCGACGGCGAGGGCGCGCGGCATCCAGATGGCCCCGTATTCGGCATGGCTGCTCCAGTCGCCATGGGCATCGAGATCCTGGTAGCCGGTCATGTAGGGCGAGACGTGATGGCGGGCGGCATTGGCGACGCTGGCATTTTCGCGCTCGGCGGCCCAGAGGTCGAAGGCATCCGGCGGCCCGGCCGCGTCGATGCGCAAGCGGCCGTCGGAAAAGAGCGTGGCCCGCTTGCCGGCGCTCAAGGGGGCGCTGCCGCCGTTGTGCTCGATGCGGGCGTGGCCGGCGAAAACGGTCAACGCGCTGCGGTCGGCCAGAACCTCGACGCGGTAGCGCCCCGGCGCGTCAAAGCGAATCCGGGCCTCGGGCAGTCTGAGTTGCAAGTCGGCGGCCTGCTCGGCATCCAGGATGCTAAGGCCAAGACGCCCGGCGTCCAGGTCGAGCAGAAGCTCATGGTCGTCGATGATGGCAAATTCGAGCCAGCCGGTTTCGTCCAGGCGCACGGCGGTCGAACCGATCCAGGCTTCGACCCGGCTGCGCGCTCCGGTTTCCAGCACGGCCCCGCTACTGAGCGGCCAATTGCGGGTGGCGGGGTCGGGCGCTTCATCGCGCTGCGTCCGGAAGCCGACCTCGCCTTCGATATGAGCGATGCGGCCGACGTGGCCCGGCGGGTCGGCCTCGGCCGCCAGGGCCAGGGATAATGACAACAGCGGGGCCAGCAGCAGACTGCCGATCAGACGGTAGAAACGGGGCATTTTCGACTCCCATGAGCAATGCCGGCCTCGGGCAAGCGCCGAGGTTCGCGACTCCATTAAGGCACTCGAATGCCCGGAGAGCTAGCGGCAATACGTGGCAAGTCGTTTCAGGATGTTGCCGGGCCGGAGGCATCCAGGCTGGCGATGGCGATGTGATATTTGTTCGCCACCGCGGTATAGAGTTCGCGCGCCGAGATGACTTTCGGGCTCTTGCGGTCTTTTTGCCAGGCGCGCGTCAAATAATCATGGGCGCGCGCCGCGAGCTCGGGATTCCAGCCGTCGCGTTCCATCAGCGTGTAAATGGCCTTGGCGGCATTGACCAGGAATTGCAGATTGGGCACCTGATCGGCGGCCTGGATCAGCAATTGCACGGAACCCGTGAAATCGCCGGCGCGGGCGGCCAGCACGCCCCGGTTGTTGAGTTCGATGATTTCGCGCCCGACTTGATCGAGGAGCGCCATGCCGGCGTCGGACTGGCCGGTCTTGGCGAACACCTGGGTGATGTGGGCGATCAGCTGCGTGTCCTCGTTATTTTCCGCCGCCACCTGACGCATGATTTTTTGCGCCGCCTCTGTTTCGCCCGTGGCGTAGCAGGCGTGGGCCAGATCGACGGCCAGGCGCTGCGAGGGCGGACGGCGCGAGGGATCGGTCGCGTCCTCGATTTCTTGTTGCAATTCGAGCGCCTGCCCGACCAGTTCCCTGGCCTTGGCGGCAGAGCCTTCCTGGGCCAGGCACAGCGATTC
This sequence comes from uncultured Dechloromonas sp., assembly GCA_964518615.1. Taxonomy (GTDB): domain Bacteria; phylum Pseudomonadota; class Gammaproteobacteria; order Burkholderiales; family Rhodocyclaceae; genus Azonexus. Next base: position 1,930 of record CAZFHE010000364.1, read on the forward strand.
GGCGACCAGGGCCGCCAGATCGGCCTGCTTGTCGCCTCGCCATTCGCGTTTCATGTCGGCGATCAGCTTGCGCGAGGCGGCGACATTGCCGCGTTCGACCAGCACCCGGGACAGGTTGGCGAAATCGTCGATGCCGCAGAGGCTGGAGCCTTTGCGGCGCGTCAGCGCCTTGCCGTAGGCTTTTTCCGCCGCCAGGAGATCGTGGTTGCGAGCGGCGATGTCGCCGACCAGGCGCTGGCGCACGGTGTTGTGCGGCGAGGCGTCAGCGCCTTGTTGCAGCGCCTCTTGCGCAGCCCTGAGATCGCCCCGGGCTTCGTGCACGGTGGCCAGAAAATCATAGGCCGACAGAAAGTTGGGCGCTTCCCGCAACACCTGTTCGGCCAATTGCCTCGCGTCATCGAGCGCGCCGCGATCGCGCAGGGCGGTTGCCAGACCCATCCTGGCCCAGGGGAGGGGCCGGTCTTCGAGCGCCCGGCGAAATACCGCCTCGGCTTCCTCGGTGCGCCCCAGGCTTTGCAACAATTCGCCCTTGATGCGCAGCCCGTCGTACAGATATTGGGGCTGCTGCTGGATCACCCGGTCGCAGGCGGCGATGGCCTCCTGCAACGCGCCGCGCTCGATCTGCTCATAGCATTTGCGCAGCACGTGCTTCCTGTAAATGGCCTTGATCAGCCGGGTCCGCAACTGGTCGGCGGTGAAGGGCTTGATCAGGTAATCGTCGGGCGAGAGTTCCGCGAGGGCGACGACATTGGTGTAGCCGCGCTCGCTGGTGATGATCATATACACCGTCGAGAGCGGAATCAGGCGGGCATGGCGCAATTCTTCGAGCAATTGCTGGCCGTCGCGGTCGTCGTCGAGGGCGAAATCGGACAGGATGATGTCAAAGCGATGATTTTTCACCTGGCGTATCGCCTCGGTCGCGCTGCCCGCGCCATGCACGGCGGTCACGCCGACGAGGCCCAGCATCTGGCGCATGGATTCGCGCGCCGGCGTATGGCGGTCGACGATCAGAACCTGTTTTTTGGTGAGCGTCTGCTGGAGCGCCAGCAGCATTTCATCGTTGTCGAGAGGGGTCATGGAGGGGGGCGGCTCGGCATATCTGGCGGAACTTACTGCACTTCCCCGGGGAGGGCAAGACAAGGCGGAAAACTTCGATTTTTCAGCGCCCTGACGTAAAATCCGCCCTTCGTTCCCGCACGGCAACACCCCATCCCAGATGCTTTATCCCACCCGTTTCGATGTCATCGTCGTCGGCGGCGGCCATGCCGGCGCCGAAGCCGCGCTGGCCGCGGCCCGGGCGGGGGCGAATACGCTGTTGCTGACGCACAATCTCGACACCCTGGGGGCGATGAGTTGCAATCCGTCCATCGGCGGCATTGGCAAGGGCCATCTGGTGCGCGAGGTCGATGCGCTGGGCGGCGCGATGGCGGCGGCCGCCGACGAGGCCGGCATCCAGTTTCGCATTCTCAACGCCTCCAAAGGCCCGGCG
>CAZFHE010000365.1:0-20748 GCA_964518615.1 uncultured Dechloromonas sp.
TGCATCATCTCCGGCGCAGAGGTCAAGCGCTCGCTGCTGTTCTCCAGCGTCTACGTCCATAGCTGGGCCAGCGTCTCCGATGCCGTGCTCCTGCCCGGCGTCGACGTTGGCCGCCATGCCGTGCTGCGCCGCTGCGTCATCGACAAGAGCGTGCGCATTCCGGAAGGCATGCAGATCGGCGTCGATCCGGAAGAAGACCGCCGGCGCTTTCACGTCAGCCCCAAGGGCATCGTGCTGGTGACCTCGGAAATGCTCGGCCAGGGAGCCGCCGGACGCTGATTCCCCATGGCCGATCTCGCTTTCCTGTGGCACATGCATCAGCCGGACTACCGGCACCCGGACAGCGGGGAATTCCTGCTGCCCTGGGTGCTGCTGCATGCCACCAAGGATTACACCGACATGGCGGCGCACCTGGAGCGCCATCCCGGCATCCACTGCACGATCAATTTCGTGCCGGTGCTGCTCGATCAGATCGAGGATTACGCGGCGCAATTCGAGAGCGGCCAATGGCGCGATCCGCTACTGCGCATCGCCGCCGCCCCGGATGGCGTCATGCCGACGGCCGCCGACCGCGCCTGGCTCCTCGACATGGCATTTCGCTGCTATGCGCCGACCATGCTCGATCCCTTCGCCCCCTACCGCAGCCTGCGCGACCTCTTGAACTTCGTCCGAGAGCAGGACGGGTATAGTCTCGACTATCTCTCCACCAGCTATTACACCGACTTGGCCGTCTGGTATCTGTTGACCTGGAGCGGCGAGAGCCTGCGGCGCGGCGGCCAGACGGTTCCGCAACTGATGGCCAAGGGCGGCGATTTCTCGGCGGCCGAGCGCCGGGCGCTGCTGGCCGAGCTGGGCGAGGCCATCGGCGGGCTGATTCCGCGCTACCGCGCCTTGGCCGATCGCGGTCAGATCGAACTTAGTTGCACGCCGGCCGATCATCCGCTGGCGCCGCTGATGCTCGATTTCGCCAGCGCCCGCGAAGCGCTGCCCGGCTGCCCCTTGCCGGCGGCGCCGGTCTATCCCGGCGGCCGTTCCCGCGTCGACGAGCATCTGGCCACTGCAAAGGCCAGCCATGAGCGCCGCTTCGGCCGCCCGCCCGATGGCCTGTGGCCGGCCGAAGGCGCGCTGTCGGTGGAATTCCTCAAGCAAATCGCCGCCGCCGGCTTCAAATGGACAGCCAGCAGCCGCGGCGTGCTCCGCCACTCGGCGGGCGATACCGCGCAGACGACAACGCCCTGGCTTCCGCCCGAGGGCACGCCCGGCGACATTCTGCTCTTCTTCCGCGACGAGCGGCTATCCGACCTGATTGGCTTCGAATACGCCAAATGGCACGGTCGCGACGCCTCCCGGCATTTCATCACCGAAATCGAATCCATCAACTGGCTCGCCCCGGACAGCCTGATCCCGGTTTTTCTCGATGGCGAGAACGCCTGGGAGTACTCCCCCTACAACGCCTGGTATTTCTTCACCCACCTCTACGGCGCGCTGGAACAAACGCCGGGCATCCGCACCGTGACGCTCTCCGAGGCCGCCGCCGCGCGCCGCGAACAGAGCCCGCGTCTGCCGCGACTCATTGCCGGCAGCTGGGTGTATGGCACCCTATCGACCTGGATCGGCCACCCGGACAAAAACCGCGCCTGGGAATTGTTGTGCGAATTAAAGCTGTGCGCCGACCGGGCGCTGGGCAGCGGGCGTTTCGACGACGCCGCCCGCGCCCAGGTGCTCCGCCGCCTAGCCGTCTGCGAAAGCTCGGACTGGTTCTGGTGGCTGGGCGATGACAACCCGCCCGAATCGGTGGCGACCTTTGATCATCTGTTCCGCCACAACCTGCGTTCTCTTTACCGCCTGCTCGAACTGCCGCCGCCCGCCGCCCTCGACCATCCCTTGAGCAGCAGCGTTGGCAACAACATGGCCGAAATCGGCGGCGCCATGCGCCGCGCCACCGAGGCCTGATCCTGATCACATGACCCGTCCGCTCACCCTGCTCCTCGGCGTACATGCCCCCCAGCCAGTCGGCAACTTTCCGGAAGTCATCGAGGACGCCCACCAGCGCTGCTACAAACCCTTTCTCGAAACCCTGCACGCTTATCCCGAATTCCGCTTTGCCGCGCATTTCTCCGGCTGGCTGCTCGACTGGCTGCGCGAACGCCATCCGGACGATATGGAATTGCTGGCGGCCATGGTTCGGCGCGGTCAGGTCGAGTTGTTCAGTTCCGGCGATACCGAGCCGGTGCTGGCCGCCATTCCGCACCGTGACCGCGTCGGCCAGCTGCGCGCCTTGAATGACAAGCTGACCGCCTGGACGGGCGTGCGCCCGCGCGGCGCCTGGCTGACCGAGCGGGTCTGGGAACCCTCGGTGGTCACGGCGCTGGCCGAGAGCGGCATCGACTATGTCACCGTCGACGACTACCACTTCCTGTGCACCGGCAAGAGCTCAGCCGATCTGGACGGCTATTACAGCACCGAGGAAGGCGGCACCCGGCTCGACCTTTTTCCCATCTCCGAAGCCCTGCGCTACCGCCTGCCCTTCGCGCCGGCGGCCGATGTCGTCGCCTATCTCGAAGGCAAGGCGCTGGCCGGGCGCAGCGCCGCCGTCTATTTCGACGATATCGAGAAGTTCGGCATCTGGCCGGAAACTTACGATTGGGTCTATGGCCGCGGCTGGCTCAAGGCGCTGATCGAAGGCGTGCTGAAGAGCCCGACCATCGCCACCGCCACCTATGGCGACTTCCATGGCCAGAATGCCTCGCACGGCGTCGTTTATCTGCCGACGACCTCGTACAGCGAGATGAACGAATGGACGCTGCCCATGCCGGCCGCCAGAGCCTACGCCGAACTGCTCGCCAGCGAAGAGTCCGCCGGTCGCGGCGAACACAGCCGGCCTTTCGTTCGCGGCGGCATCTGGCGCAATTTCCTCAGCCGCTATCCGGAAGCCAACTGGCTGCACAAGCGCATGCTCGGCCTCTCAAGCCGCTTGGCCGAATTATCGACGCCGCCCCTGCCTGCGCCGCCGCCGGCGCTGACCGCCGCGCTGTACCGCGCCCAGGCCAACGACGCCTACTGGCACGGCCTGTTTGGCGGCCTCTACCTGCCGCACCTGCGGCGCGCCGTGTGGAACAATCTGATTGAACTGGAAGCCGGGCTCGATGCGCTGCAAGCGCGCCCGGCGGTGCAAACGCTGGATCTCGACCTCGACGGACACGACGAAATCTTCATCCGCAATCCGGAATTGCAAGTGGTGGTGCGCGACGACGGCCTGGCCGCCGCCTGCGAACTCTCAAGCTACCGGCTGCGGCACAATTTCGGCGACAGCCTGCGCCGCTATCACGAGCACTATCACGATCGCATCAGCCACGCGCCGACCGGGAACCCCAATGGACGCCCGGGCAACGGCATCGCCTCGGCCCACGACATCGTCTGCTGCAAGCACCCGCTTAGCGCAGCCGACATCGTGCCGGACAGCTTGCCGCGCATTCTCTGCCTCGACCGCCTCGACGACGTTCCTCTCACCGACTACCGGGCCGCCGAACCCATGGCGGCGCGTTTCGTCCGGCCCGGCATCGTCAAGCGCTATACGCTCGATGCCGGCACACTGATCATCGCCTGGGAATTCACTGGCCTCGCCGGCCAGCGCTTCTCGACCGTCTTGAACCTGGCCATGCCCAGTTGCGACGGCTTTCTTGGCCGCTACGTCTTGGCCGATGGGCGCATCGGCGGCGGCTTCGGCCAGCTGCTGCAACTGGATGCGGGGCAAACCGAGGGGCTAACTGAAACCGACACCCTGACGCTGGAAGACGGCGTTCTTGGCGGTCGCCTCGTACTACGGACAAGTCAGACCGTTGCGCTGGAATGTCGCCCCCACAAGACCGTCTCGCAATCCGAAGCAGGATTTGAACAAATCATGCAATCCGTCGAACTGCAGTTGCGCTGGGTGATCCCCGATGCTGCCTGTGCATTGCGCCTTCAATTGAGCATCATCCCCAACCAAAATTATTCACCCAACAATTAACCCAGGGCCTCCGCACTTGAATGTCATGGCTGATTGATTCCCAAGATGCGCATTCGTAGATTGTCGTCCCAATCGGCCCGTCTGCGCTTCGTTTTCAAACTGGTCTTTTTTGAATCGCCCGTGTCCGCCCTGATGAGGTTGAGAGCAATTTTCTTCAAGAGCGAGAGATTCTGGGGGATGCTCACACCAAGAACCCAATGAAGCCGGTTCTCGATCCCCCAGTGAGCTCGCACCGCGCCGGCAAGTTCAGCCGGAGACAAGGCGCTGGAACTGATGTCATAGCGCGGCTCCGGTTCCGGCTCCTCGCCTTGGCGAATACGCAGGCTGTCGATGCGAGCAATGGTCTTGGCCTTGGGCCAAACCGCGGGATCCACGACCCCCTCGGCCGGCAGCACCCGGACAATCTGGGTGACCACACGGCCGGGGCGAAGGTCGATATGTTCCTGGCACATCGCCAACGGGCGCTGTGCCAGGAAAACATCAGCAATGCCTTAGATAATGTCGTCACGAGATTGTCGGATTGATCGAGTTATGCGATGCTCTAACCATGAACTCATTGATCTCACACACATCCGAGCCGCTGCCGGCGCATCGCCGTCACGACATCAACGACCACACATGGGCACTGCTCGAACCCCTTCTGCCAGGACGCAAAGACACGTGGGGCGGCATTGCCCGTGATAACCGCGCGTTCATCAACGCCGTCTTCTGGATACTACGCACGGGAGCGCCTTGGCGAGACCTGCCGCCTGACTACGGTGACTGGAAGAATACCCATCGACGCTTTTGCCGCTGGCGCGACAAGGGGCTGTGGGAGTCGTTACTGGAAGCGCTCATCACTGAGCCCGATTATGAGTGGCTGATGATTGATGCCAGTCATGCCAAGGTACATCCCCACGCAGCGGGGGCCAGAGGAGGCAATCAGGCCATGAGTCGTACAAAAGGGGGCTCAACAGCAAGATACACCTGGCCGTGGATGCGCATGGTATGCCGCTCAGAGTGGCTATTACAGCGGGTACCTGTGCTGATTGCACACAAGCAGGGGCATTGATTGAGGGCATTGATGCCGAATATTTGCTGGCTGACCGAGGCTACGACAGCGACGCAATCGTTGAGCAAGCCCAGCGGCAGGGTATGCAGGCGGTAATTCCACCGCGAAAGAACCGCAAGAATCCGAGAAGTTACGACAAGGGTTTGTACCGGTGCCGTCATTTGGTGGAGAACGCCTTTTTGCATTTGAAGCGCTGGCGGGGCATTGCTACGCGGTACGCCAAGAATGTCACCTCATTCTTGGCAGCAGTGCAGATCCGGTGCTTGGCCCATTGGCTGAATGTCTCGTGACGACACTATCTAAGGTCTACGCCGTCTTTCACCTGTTTTCTGGCTTCGTCGCGGCTGGCTCGCGCAACATCAAGACTTATGGCCGGATACTGCCCCATCGCAAGCAGTTTCTGCTTGCCATCAAACCGATACCTGAAACGCCACAGCTTGCTACCAGAAGGCGAAACCTCAAGATACAGACTGTCGCCGTCATAGAGGCGGTAAAACTTTTCAGCGGGCTTTGCGTCCCTGATTGCCGCCTCAGTCAGTCTATTCCGCAATCTCATGGGTAACTCGCTTTCCGCGTTATCGAGTGCCCCACAAAGTTACCCGCAAAAAACGTGGATTGCAATGTACCGTATCGGACATCCACGGATAAGAAAAAGGCCGAAACCCTTGTGATTACTAGGTGTTTCGGCCTTTATTGGACTGCTTTGGACTGTTATTTGGTGCGGGAAAGGGACTCGAACAAATCGCCGAATACATTGTGCTGCAATGATTTCGATTTTCAAGAAAACCGATATACCCGCAAATCTACCCGCACAATGAGGGTGCTGGAAAAGAAAACCCGGCATTGCGCCGGGTCTTTGGTGTTCTAGGTCAGCACCAGCGCCTGGTCGGACAGCCGGCAGGATAGCAGGCGCCGCCCCCGATCATCGCCCAGCGGGCGTGGCAAGCCACTTGGCGGTGATATTGGCGGCCCGCTGTATGGATGATGCGCCTCGGCGGATTTCATCGGGCAGTTCCGGCACTACCGCACACGGCCCCAAGATTCAGGCCTGCTTTTTCAACACAGCGCGGTTGATCCGCTCGGTTGGCACCATCGATCCGCAGCACGGGCAGGCTTCCATCGTTCCTTTGGCTTCTTCGCGCTTGATTGCGGCATAGATAGCAGAGGGGACAATCCCCGCCTCCTTTGCTGCGGCATAGGGCGTCATACCCTTTTCTCGCATCAGGCGTAATGCCTGTTGTGTCTTGCTTTCCATCGGATTCTCCGAAGCACATAAAGATATAGCATAGCATATCTCGAAATATATCTTCTCACCCCTTGACATAAGATATATCTTGAGATATAGTATGTTTAACGAAGCACAAAACAAAACGCTCTTTCACAATCCGACCCAATCAAAGCCCGCAGCCTCGGTATCTGGCCGCTGCCAATGCGCCAAGCTCCCGCCACCAGGCCGGCAAGCAAGGCGCAGCAGAAAACAGAGGGCTTTGACGGCGACCAGGCCGCCGTGAGTGTCTGGAAACCCGCCGGGTAGGTTGCATCAAGGCAGTGAGGGATGAGAAGGGAACGCCGAGTAGCCCAAGCACCTGCCGCCCGAAGTGGAGTTTCAAAAGCGAAGCCCGGCCGGTGCTACCAACACCGCCGGGCCTCTCATCACCAATCCTCTGGAGGTCGAATCATGGCAACTGCCAAAATTGTACCCGCCCCCGCGTTCAATCGCGCCAATCTCCGCGCCCTGGTGCGGGATGGGAAAATCTTCGCCGTCGAGTTCATCAAGCGCACCGACGGCAGCCTGCGCCGCATGGTATGCCGGCTTGACGTCACGTAGCATCTGAAAGGCGGGGATGCCGCCTACGACGCCAAGGGGCGCAACCTGCTGACCGTGTTCGATATGGAGAAAGGCGGCTATCGCTCGATCCCGGTGGAAGCCGTGCAGAGCCTGACTGTACGCGGCCAGACGTTCAGCTTTGCGGGGGTGTGAGATGGATGCTCAGTCTCCCATTACCAAGCCCGCCCGCCGAGACTACAAGCCAGAACAAAAGCCTGTTTCTCCCTCGCTGCTACCCTTTGTCTTCCGGCCCAAACGCGGTTCCAAAGGGGCCAGCGACTGGTGCGTTACTCCAACCGATGACTATGGCTTGGCTTGCGAGATTGGCCGTGAGTACGCAGCGCACTTTGTCCAGTTCATGAAAGACAATCCGTCTTGGGTGGAATCAAATAAGTTGGGCATCATCGCCAGTGACATCGACTTCACTGACGAGTCCGGCGCAAAAGGCTATTGGGTGGGTTTCTTCTCGTACCTGGAACGCCTGATTTATGCGCAAGCCAAGCACATTGACGTGTTTGCCGATGTGGATTTGGTGAACGCCCGCTACGCCAAGATCAAAGCCGCCCGCGAATTGGAAGCGGAAGATGAGGGGCGGCCAACATAACACCGTCACAGGCACCCGGCGCAATGCCGGGTTTTTTCGTTCAAAGCCCCGGCCATCGGTCCCGGCCGGTTCTCGGGTCGGGGTCGCTTTCCAGGGGGCGAAGCCTTCGCAGCGGCGCAGCAGGTCGTGGATCGGTTCATAGCCGGCCCGGGCGAATACCGGGCCGGTTGGACAGGTCGGACAGCCGGCAGGCCAGCTTCACAACCCGTCACGACTCTTCTTCAATCTCCGATGCCTCGGATAGCGCGGATTCGACGGTCGCCCTCACCCATTCATTTCGAGCCGAGACGATGACCGCATCGATGACACCGAATGCTTCCTGCGGCAAACCGGGAATTTCCTTCCTCATCCTGGCCGGCAACATGTCCATCCGCTCCACCACGGCGGCGCTGGCGTTCGACAGCACCTTGGTGATCAACTCAATCGGCGCGTACTCGCCTCGCAACACTGCGTTTTTGATATCGATCCCTTCGCGTTGCGACCGCGCCAGCGCCGCCCGTTCCTGAATCAGATCAAGGCCGCCGTCCTCTGATTTGCGACCGGCGGCAACCTCCCGCAAGTGGCGAATGTAGGCAATGCGTGCCTCATCAAGAGTCGCACCACGTTCAAATACGCCAGCATCTTGCAGGGTGCGGACATGCCGGGTTGATAGGTCGAGATGTACGGCAAGGTCAATTTGAGTCGTCATTTTTGAATATCAAGAAACAGGAAGCGGAACCCCTATAGGAAGACCATAGAACAGCGAAAAATCGGGGTGCGAATTACCCGCGCCCAGACCCTCCAGGAGTACCTTGACGGGGGCGGAAGACTTGACAAGCAGGTGTACAGATCAAGCTTGATTTGATCCGTTATGGGGACGGCCGCACCAATCCGCCCCCGGACATTGCCGGGAAAGACACACGACAAACCCGACAAAGTCGACAAACGCTTATTTTTTGTGCAGTTTGTCTGGTTTGTCGACTTTGTCGTGTGTCGGAACCAGATAGAACGCAAGTAACTGAATATAAAGTTAAAGTTAATTAAAATAGGTTTCATGGCGACAAACTAGACAAAGTCGACAAACAGCTTTGGGTTCATGCGGATCATGGTGGTTGGCGGCGCGCCCTTGTTTGGAACCTTGTTTATGCGGGAAACATCGCTCTGCACCAAGCGTTCCAAGGCTTTATCCAGGCGCGCAACGGTTCTAAACCGACCCTCCATCGCTCTTTGGCAGTCCCGCCGGTTGAATGACAACAGACCGGAAGCTTTCGACCATCCCACAATCGCCGCTGCATCGGCGTCTATGGCATCGGCCCCCAGCAGACCAAAGGCCGCATGGGCATGGTCAATCAACAGGCGGCACAAGCGGATGGCGTTCTCTGTGGCAACCAGACTCACACTCTCCGCCGCCACCCCGGTTTCCGCCAGTTCGAGCAGAGCCGCAATCCGCGCCGCCGCGCCGGGCAGTTTGCTTGACCAGTCGGCAATGGATTCCAGCGCGCCGCGCTCGCCCTGCTGCGTTTCGATCTCGGCAGCGAAATCAAGCCATGCCTCTCGCGCCGGGTCAGTCATGGCGAGTACGCGCGGCTTGCTGGCAACCGACTGACGGCCATCAAGCAGGTTATGCAGGCACGCTTCATATTCCCTCTGCACGGTGCTTGGAATAGAACCGCGCCGCCGCACGTCGCGCCTGCCGACATTGCTTTCTGGCATGGCATAGAGGAAGCGAGCCAGCAGCCCGCTATCCCTGAATCGCCGACTGCTCGCCACATCGGCCAGCACGCCCGGTTGCAAGGCCAGGCCAAAGGTCAAGGCGGGCCGGTCGACATGGGCGCAGCGGTCGGCCCGATCCACCCGCATCGGCATCCCGGCATGGCCTTGCAGAAACACATCCAGGCTTGCCATGCCGCCCGAGTACATCCCGGCCATAATCAGAAAAATCCCGGCCTCGTCACTCAGTACTGCCATGCGTTCGGCATGTTCGACCAAAAGCCCCTGCAATCGCTCGGCGGTCGTATCGCTGGTGAATAGCCTGGGCGCTAGCACCTCGGCGGGCATACCGGCTTCCTCGTCCTCGATCATCTGGCGGATACGCTCACGGTCTTGGTCATTCTCGGCATTCACCGCGTCCCGGGTCAGCTTCTCAATCCGCTTCTTGGCTACCAGGCGCGCGGCCTTAGTACGGGCGATTTCTGGCCGCAGCCGGTCGCGTTCGAGCTTTTCCCAATGGATCAGCGGCGCGGCTAGCGCGCCAATAACCGCCGTCTTGCGGCTACCGCTGGGTAGCGCCGTCAGCGTCCAAAGACTCAGTGGTTCCGTGTAGACGTCATCCTCGCCCCAGGGCGCAACCTCGAAGCGGCGATGCAGGCAGGTTGCCAGTACCGACAGTGCCATCATGACAGCCATCGCTGGCGGCGTCTGGGTCGATTCTGACACCGCAGCGGCCATGGCTCCAACCCACGTCGGCAACACGTCGACCGGAATCTCCGGTACCGGCACCTTACCGGGCAGGATCGGGTCAGGCCAGTTTTCAGTGATGCTGACGACGGGCGCCGCTTCGCCGCCTTGGCGCTTTGCTGGCGCGGATTCGAGGGCGGCCGCGATGGTCTTAACGACCGCGCCGCCGCCGACCTCCCGCGCCAGGTCATTGAAGTCGGAGCGATCAGACATGAGCGTTTTTCCCGAACTGCGGCAGGGCTACCACCGCGCCAACCGCCCGCGCCGCCGCCGTGGCCGCTGTCAAACCCGGATTGCCGGGTGTCTCAGTATCGTTGTCAGCGGCGATCACCAAGGCCAGCCGGGGGAACTTGGCGCGCAATGCTTCGGCGACGGGCAGCAGATTGCCGGCATCAAAAGCAACCGCTGTCGCATGACCGGTCGCCTGATAGATCGTCGCCCCAGTGGCGTAACCCTCGGCGATGCACAGCGCCGCCGCCGGCCTTCCGATAGCGTGATAACAGCCGCGTTTGCGGCCACCGGTCAGGAAGGTTTTGCGTCCGTCGGCGGCGATGAATTGCAGGCTCCACAGGCGGCCATCGGCATCGCGCATGGGAACTACCAGTTGCCCGCGTAAATCACGCACGCCAAAGGCGGCAACCTGCTTGCGGGCCAGGTAGGGATGCGCGTTGTCAGCAGGCTTCGTCCGCCCCCACAAGCGCGCCGCCCGGCTGGCCGCATCGGCGTGTACCTTGGCCTGCTCGGCGGCCTGTTCCCGTCGTGTTGCGGCCATTCGCCGCGCCAAGGCCAGGCGCTCCGCCGCTGTCAGACTCTCCGGTCGCTCTGCTGTCCAGGTCAGAGACTGCCCGGTTTTCCAGCTACCGAAAGACCCGAAGGGCTTTTCATCCAGATGCAGCACATACCAGCCGTTGAGCGAACCAGGCTTGTCGCCTGCAACCCGGTAGCGGTGCAGTGCCCCGTCAGCGGTGATTGACGGTTTGTGCGTCGTCAGCCCTGCATCCTCAATGGCGCGCAGGAATGCGTCGATATGGGCAGCGGTCATGATGCGCCCAACCCCGCTGCGGTCAGTGCCGATTGCACCCGAGTGACCGTTGCTACCAGTATTTCAAGGTCGGCGTCGGTGAGTTTCCGATTGTCATGAATTAAAACGCCAAAATGAGCGATGATTAATCCTTCGTAGGCGATACACCGCAACGCATCCATATCGGCGGCCACATTGAAAGTAGAGACTGACAGCTGATTGGTGCTATGGTTAGACGATCCAGTAGTTTTTGAAGGCGGGGGCGGAGCGTCGGCGGGGATTGGCATGACGCACACCGGAGCAATATCCGCCTGGCCACACGGCGGGCTTGTGGGCGCATTCGGGAGTGGGGTTGATGTCTTGGCATGGCCGCCCCCGCGCTCATCGCCTGGAGAGCGTTTCTGACGATCCGGCTTGGCGATGCCGTAATGGTCAGCCAGCCGTTCCGCCGCCTCGATTTGTCGGCAACCAAGAACAAACGCGACCAAGGAAACAAGATCACCGCCCTTGTCGCCTGTAGCGAAATCCGACCAAGCGCCGGTATCCCGGTTAATGGAAAAGCTGCCCGGTGCATGGTCGGCCCGCGTTGGGTTTTTGGGCAGGTACTCCCGGCCTTGGTTCTTGCCGCCGGACAAGCCCAACCAGTCCGTGCAGCCGTCGAAGTCAGCTAGGGCGGCTGCTGCTGCCTTGCCAATAAAATCGGTTGTCATGTTGCGTCCGCCGCATCGGCAATTTCTACTGCCTTCGCAACGGGTTCGACCAACTCAGTCTGCACCTTGCGGCTTTCGGCAATGCGCATCTGCAACCAGCCGTCGACTTCGTCCGATAGCCAGCCTACGGCACGTCTGCCGATCTGAACCGGGCGCGGGAAATCGCCGTTGGCGACGTATTCATAAATCGTGGAACGGGATAACCCGGTACGCGCCTCTACCTGTTTGCGGCGGAGGAAAAATGGTGTTCGATGTGCGTCCATGCTGCAATCTCCTTTGGTAGATTGCTCCGGCTGATTCCGGAACATGGAGCAGAATGTGGCTTTTTATGGTGTGAAATTTCTACCCAAAAATTTCACGATTTTTGAAATCAGAGATCGCTTCAGCAATCAGGTTGTTGGCGTCGGCAAACTTGTCAGGCCGCCAACCGCTCGATCCTTGCATACTCGCCGGCCTTGGCGCGGTTCAACGCCCATAGGTCTGTCGCTTCCTGCATGCGCAGCCAGCTTTCCGGCGTCGTGCCGGTCAGCTTACCTAGGCGGATCGCCAGATCGGTAGAGAGGGCGCGCTTTTCGTGCAGCAGTTCGGAAACCGTCAGACGAGACACCGCCAGCCGGCGCGCCAGTTCGGTTTGCGTCATGCCCAAGGCCGGCAGTACATCCTCACGAAGAATCGCGCCGGGGTGGGTGGGCTTTCGGTTCGGGTTTCGCAGGCTCATCAGTGGTAATCCTCCAGATCAACGTCGATGGCATCCTCGCCATCAAAGGCAAACGTGATTCGCCAATTTCCCGACACGCTCACGGCGTAACGCAGGGGATTGAAGCCGGATAGCCCATGAAACTTGAAACCGGGAATATTCATATCATCCGGCCGGCTGGCCGCTTCCAGGCGATCCAACAGCCGCTCGATCCTCGGCGCGTGTTTCGTATCGATACCCCGCCGGTCGCCCTCCGCGTAGAACCGCAAAAGCCCTTTGTGTCGAATGTTGCGAATCATGGGTTGATTGTAATCCTATGCATTACATCCCGCAAATTCATGCGCCGTGTTTCCGAGTTTCGATTGGGATGACATCCGCCCCCGCCTTCAGCTTGTCAAGGTAGTCCGCCCAGGCTTGCATCATCGCTACCCGTTCCTTGATGAACTTCGTCCGGTTGTACGCCGGACCCAGTACGTCCGGCACCTTGTGCGCCAGTTGATGCTCGATCACTTCCGGCTTCTGGTGCAGTTCTTCATGCAGGATCGTTCGCGCCATTGCCCGGAAGCCGTGGCCGGTGATTTCGGTCTTGGTGTCAAAGCCCATGCGCCGCAACGCAGCATTCACCGCCGCGTCGCTCATTGGCTTCTGTGGATCGCGGCCCGGAAAGACGTAGCGGCCGCCGCCGGTCAGGGGGTGCAGTTCCCGCAGCAAGGCCACGGCTTGCCGGGACAGCGGCACCAGGTGTTCGGTCTTGGTCTTGCTGACGTGGTAGCGCCACTCTGCTCGGTCAAGATCGATGCCTGACCACTCCGCTTGCCGTAGCTCGCCGGGCCGGACGAATACCAGGGGGGCGAGTAGCAGCGCCGTCTTGACGATCATGGTTCCCCGGAAGCCATCGAAGGCCCGCAGCATTTCGCCCGCTTCCTTGGGGGTGGTGATGGCCGGCATGTGCTCGGTACGAACAGAAGGAATCGCTCCCTTCAAGCTCAGGCAGGGATCGCGGTCTGCCCGGCCGGTGGATTCTGCGTAGCGGAATACTCGACTGATTTCACTACGCATCCGGTGCGCCGTGTAGCGCGCTCCCCGTTCATCGGTACGTCGCAGCACGGCTAGGACGTCTGGGGCGGTGATGTCGGCAATCGGCTTGCCGCCAATCCACGGGAAAACATCCTTCTCCATACGGGCCAGCGTCTTTTGACTTTGGGCAGGCTCTACGGTGTCCCGCCGGGATTCGATCCATTCCCGGCAGATCACTTCAAACGAGTTTGCCGTCCGCTCGGCCTTCGCCGCCTTCTGTGCTTTCTTCACCGCGCCTGGATCAACGCCATTTGCCAACAGCTTGCGGGCTTCGTCGCGCCGTTGCCGTGCATCGGCCAGCCCGACCGCCGGGTATGAGCCCAGCGCTAGCAGCTTTTCCTTACCCTCGAAGTAGTACCGGAGTCGCCACAGCTTGCCGCCGGAAGGTGCAACCTCCAAGCAAAGCCCTTGGCCGGTGACGCAAGGGACACGGTAGGGCTTGCCTTCCGACTTGAGACCGCGGATAGACAAATCAGAAACGATCTTGCCCTTGGTGGCTTTGCCTTCCATACGGGTATCCTCCTTGAGGAAAAGCGATCTACCCGCAAAATCTACCCGCCTGACGGGTAGATTGCAATGGACTTATTCGGACTGCTACGGACAAGAAAAAGGCCGAAACCCTTGTGATTACTAGGTGTTTCGGCCTTTATTGGACTGCTTTGGACTGTTATTTGGTGCCGGGAGAGGGACTCGAACCCTCACACCTTGCGGCGGCGGATTTTGAATCCGCTGCGTCTACCGATTCCGCCATCCCGGCACGGGAATCGTGGATTATCCCTGAATCACTGGCGCGGTTCAAGCGTCTCGGCACAGGGAAAGCTGCGCGCCAGTGCGCTGGCGACAATGGTCGCGGTACTGCTGTCATCCATCGGCAGGCGTTCGAGCTGATTGAGTACGGCGCGCACCAGGCGTTGCGGCAGGCGCTCGTCCCTCGGCAGGCAGAAGGCGTTGAGGCGCACGCCGACCTTGTCGGCCAGATAGTCGCTGATCGCGTAGCCGTCGGCGAAACCGGCGACATAGGCGATGCAGCGAGCGCCGCGGAAGGCGGCATAGGGATCGCCGCCCTCTCCCTGATACAGGGCCTCGGCGGCCAGACAATCGCCGCGCAACTCGGCGCCGGTATAGGCCAGGGCGGAAGTGGGACCGAAGGCGCCGAGGGCGGCGAAGAATAGCCAAGCCGCTTTCATGCCTGCTCGAACCAATTGAGCCTCTCGCGCAGGCGGACCACGGTGCCGACGACAATCAGCGCCGGCGGCTTGATGCCCGACGCCTTGATGCGCTGTGGCAGCGTGCCGAGGGTGGCCAGCAAGGTCTGCTGGTCGGCCAGGGTCGCGTTGCGGACGACGGCGACCGGGGTCTCCGCCGGCAGGCCGTGGGCGATCATCTGGCGGCAGATGTCGGCGGCGGCGCTGATGCCCATGTAAAAGACGATGGTATGCCTGGGGCGCGCGAGGGCCGGCCAGTCGAGATTGAGGCTGCCGTCCTTGAGATGGCCGGTGACGAAGGTGACGGCCTGGGCGTGGTCGCGGTGCGTCAGCGGAAAGCCGGAATAAGCGCCGCAGCCGGCGGCGGCGGTCACGCCGGGCACGACTTCAAAGGGAATGCCGGCGGCGGCCAGGATTTCCAGTTCCTCGCCGCCGCGTCCAAATATGAAGGGGTCGCCGCCCTTGAGGCGAAGGACGGACAGCCCTTCGCGGGCAAGGTCGACGAGCAGACGGTTGATGGATTCCTGCGGCAGGGTGTGGTGCGAGGCCTCCTTGCCGACATATATGCGGCGGGCGTCGGGGCGGGCCAGATCGACGATGCCATGACCGACCAGATGGTCATAGACCAGCGCGTCGGCGCTGGCGATCAGGCGGGCGGCCTTGAGCGTCAGCAGTTCGGGATCGCCGGGGCCGGCGCCGACCAGCCAGACCTTGCCTTTTTCCAGTGTATTCGCGACTTGCATGTTTTCTCCCTGAAACTCGCCGGTCATCCTAATGCCCTCCCCGGAAACTGCCAATAGCGGCAAATCATGGATTTGCCTTAACTGGTCATAACGAACTAGTTCATTGGTCAATCCACCCCTCAGGCCATTGAATATGCCTGTTTTTCAATCTGAAAAAGCTTGATTGGAATCAAGGATCAATGATCTGCGCAAGTTCAACCTTGCGGACATCGCGTTTGGGGTCGAACGCTTTTATTGTTTGTTCTAGGAGAGGAAAGATGAAACAAAGCATAGTGGGGATGCTGGCCTTGTCGGCCATGACCGTGGCCATGGGTTCTGCCTTTGCTCAGGCGGGGGCGGGTCCGGCGATGACCGCGGCCGAGAAGGAGCAGGCCAAGAAGATTTATTTCGAGCGTTGCGCCGGCTGTCACGGCGTGCTGCGCAAGGGCGCCACCGGCAAGAATCTTGAGCCGCACTGGTCGAAGAAGGACAAGGACGGCAAGGTTTCCGAAGGCGGCACGCTCAGCCTCGGCCAGAATCGTCTGGAAAAGATCATCGGCTACGGCACCGACGGCGGCATGGTCAATTTCGACGACATCCTGACCAAGGAAGAAATTGCCCTGATGGCCAAGTACATCCAGAACACCCCGGATGTGCCGCCCGAGTTCAGCTTCAAGGAAACCATGGATTCCTGGAAGGTCATCGTGCCGGTCGATAAGCGCCCGACCAGGCAGATGAACAAGATCAACCTGAAGAACGTTTTCTCGGTCACCCTGCGCGACACCGGCGAAGTCGCCCTGATCGACGGCGACACCAAGGAAATCCGCAGCATCGTCAAGACCGGCTATGCTGTTCATATCTCCCGTCTCTCCAAGTCCGGCCGTTACGTCTACGTGATCGGCCGCGATGGCCGCCTGTCGTTGATCGACCTGTGGATGGAAAAACCGGCGGTTGTGGCCGAAGTGAAGATCGGCTTTGACGCCCGCTCGGTCGATACCTCCAAGTTCAAGGGTTACGAAGACAAGTACGCCATCGCCGGCTCCTACTGGCCGCCCCAGTACGTGATCATGGAAGGCGAAACCCTGGAGCCCTTGAAAATCGTCTCGACCCGCGGCATGACGGTCGACGGCGAATACCATCCGGAACCGCGCGTGGCCTCCATCGTCTCCTCCGAAATCAAGCCGGAGTGGGTGGTCAATATCAAGGAAACCGGCATGATCCAGCTGGTCGATTATTCGGATATCAAGAATCTGAAGACGACCACCATCGAATCCGCCAAGTTCCTGCATGACGGCGGCTGGGATGCCACCAAGCGCTACTTCCTGGTTGCGGCCAATGCGTCCAACAAGATCGCCGCGGTCGATACCAAGGAAGGCAAGCTCGCCGCGCTGATCGATACCGCCAAGATCCCGCACCCGGGCCGCGGCGCCAATTTCGTGCATCCGCAGTATGGTCCCGTTTGGGCCACCGGCCACCTGGGCGCCGATGTCGTGACCCTGATCTCGACGCCGTCCGACGATCCGAAATTTGCCAAGTTCAAGCAGTACAACTGGAAGGTCGTGCAGGAACTGAAGCACGTGCCGGGCAACCTGTTCGTCAAGACGCACCCGGTTTCCAAGAAGTTCTGGGCCGATGCGCCGCAGAACCCGGACAAGGATCTGGCTGAATCGGTCGCCGTCTGGGATATGACCGATCTCTCCAAGCCGCCAAAAATCCTGAACGTGGCCAAGGATTCCGGCCTGCCGCCGACCAAGGCGGTCAAGCGCGCCGTGCATCCGGAATACTCGGCGGACGGCAAGGAAGTCTGGATCTCACTGTGGGGCGGCAAGACCGATCCGTCGGCCATCGTTGTCTATGACGATGCGACGCTGAAGGTCAAGAAGGTGATCACCGATCCGAAGATGATCACCCCGACCGGCAAGTTCAACGTCTACAACACGCAGCACGACATCTATTGATATCCCTGCGTATTTCTTGATCTGCCGTAAAGCGACGGGGGCGAAAGCCCCCGTACTATATTCAGCGTCAATACCGCGCTCGCCGGCGCCGCCAGTCGCCGGAACCGACAACTCCTGTGGAGAATGACCACAATGAATAGAAATCTCGTATCGTCCGCCCTCTTCGGCGCCCTGCTGGCCGTCGGCGCCTCCTCCGCCCTGGCCGCGCCGGACTGGAGCAAGGCCCCCAAGACCGACATCCATGTCTTCCACCCCGGCGTCTCGCCACTCGAATGGGTCCAGGGCAAGGGCGAACACAGCGGCGCCAGCGGCCTGAAAAAGGGCGAAAGCTGCGCGGGCTGCCATATCGAGGACGGCAAGCTGAGCCTTGACGTGAAGCGCCTGTTGAGCAAGGAGCTGGAACCCAAGGGCGCGCCCAAGGTGGGCAACTACACGGTCGGCGTCCAGGCCGCCTATGACGCCGCCAACCTCTACATCCGCTTGACCTTCAAGGCCCCGGCCGGCAGCGCCGACAAGTCGGACAAGGAAAACGAAGTCAAGGTCAGCCTCATGTTCCCCAATGACAAGGTCGCGATGGGCGAGCAAATCGGCTGCTGGGCCACCTGCCACCAGGATGCGCGCACCATGCCCGGGGCCGATGACAAAAAGACCAAGTACGTCAAGGAAGGGACTTTCGATCTGATGCAATGGCGCAGCGGCGGCAAGTCCGTAGACGGCAGCGTCGCCGACAAGCGCAACATGGAAGGCGGCAAGGCCGGCGCCACGGCCGAAGGCAGCAAGTCCGGCGACACCTATACCGTGACCTTCACCCGCAAGCTGGCCGGCAATGCCGCGCTCGCCGCGGGCAAGGCCGTGACCTTCGGCGTCGCCATCCATGCCGACCATGCCGGCGGCCGTTTCCACCATGTCTCGTTCAACGAGACCATCGGTCTGGGAACCGACGGCGACATCAAGGCGGTGAAGCAATAAGGCTCGCCGTGCCGTCCGCTGTCATCGCGCGTTGCCGATGGCGGTTCACAAAGGGAGCGCCGGTTCTGCTGGCGCTCTTTTCGCTGGCGGCCACGGCGCAGAGCATCGTCGACGTCCATATCGTCAGCTACCGTTTCGAGCCGCAGACGGTTAGCATCAAGCCTGGCGACAGCGTGCGCTGGATCAACGGCGAGAAGCGCACCAGCCATTCGGTGGCGTTCCCCGATGAAAATGGCCTCGAATCCGAGCGCCTGTTTCCGGGCGAACACTGGGAGCGGCGTTTCGAGCGGCCGGGCCATTACGCTTATCAGTGCGGCCCGCACCCGGAAATGAAAGGAGAAGTGCTTGTCGACGAGTAAATTCCTGTCGCCGCTGCTATGGCTGGCGGCCTTGCCGGTCCTGGCCGGCGAGACCGGGCCGAGTCCGGCCCGGCAAAAGGAACTGGTGCATCTGGTGCGCCAGGATTGCGGCTCCTGCCACGGCATGACCTTGGGGGGCGGCCTCGGACCGCCGCTCTTGCCCGCCGAGCTGCACGACAAGCCGATCGAAGGGCTTGTCGCCACCATCTATTATGGCCGCCCGGGCACGCCGATGCCGCCGTGGAAGCAATTCATCAGTGAAGCCGAGGCCGCCTGGATTGTCGAAAAACTCATGAGCGAGTTCCCCCAATGAAGCCAATGAAACTGATTCTGAGTCTATTTCTCGCCGCCCTCCTGGGGGCCTGCGCGACGCCGCAGACACGCGGCACCGGCGATCTCGGCCTGATCATCGAGCGCGCGAGCGGCCATGTGACCCTGGTCAATACCAGCGCGCGCCAAGCCTATGCGCGCATCGCGGGCCTGGGCGACCTCTCGCACGCCTCCGCCGTCTATAGCCGCGACGGCCGCTATGCCTATATTTTTGGCCGCGATGGCGGGCTGACCAAGGTCGATTTGCTCGAGGCGCGCATCGTCAAGCGCGTGATCCAGGGCGGCAACGCCATCGGCGGCTCCATTTCGCAAGATGGCCGCATCGTCGTCGCGCAAAATTACGTGCCGGGCGGCATCAAGGCCTTCGATGCCGAGACGCTCGAACTGCTCTCCGAAGTGCCGGCCGAATACGCGCCCGGCCAGTTCTCCAAGGTCGTGGGCCTCGCCGATACGGCCGGCAACAAATTTGTCTATGCCCTTTTCGAAGCGGGCGAAATCTGGCTCACCGACTTCTCCGATCCGCGCCGCCCGAGCACGCAGCGCTTTCCGGCCGGCAATCAGCCTTACGACGGGCTGGTGACGCCGGATGGCCGCTACTTCCTGACCGGCCTGTTCGGCGAGGACGGCGTCGCCATGCTCGATCTCTGGCAGCCGGAAAAAGGCTCGCGCAAGATTCTCGAAAATTACGGGCGCGGCGAGGAAAAATTGCCGGTATTCAAGATGCCGCATCTGCGCGGCTGGTCGGTGGCGCAGGGACGGGCCTACCTGCCGGCGGTGGGCCGCCACGAGGTGCTGGTGGTCGACGTCGGAACCTGGAAGGAAATCGGCCGCATTCCGGTGCGCGGCCAGCCGGTATTCGTGATGGCGCAACCGGATGGCCGCCAGGTATGGGTCAATTTCGCCTTCCCCGACAATGCCAAGATGGATGTCATCGACACCCTGGCCGGCCAGGTCGTGCATCGCTTCGAGCCGGGCAAGGGCATTCTGCACATGGAATTCACGCCGCGCGGCGAGCATATCTGGCTGTCGGCCAGAGACGACAACAAAGTCCTGATCTATGACACGGCAAAATTCGCGCAGGTGGGCGAAATCGCCGCCGACAGCCCGTCCGGCATTTTCTTCACGACGCGCGCCGCCCGCATCGGTTTTTGATGCCTCAGGCCCAAATCATGCCCTTCACCCCCATACACCTCGGCCCCGGCGCGGTTTTCAAGGCGATGGGGGGGCGGCATTTCAGTTTCATGGTGTTTGGCGGCACGCAGGCGCTCATGGACATCGAGCCCCTCATTGGCCTATTGCGCGGCGCTGATGTCTTGCATGGCTACACGCATACCCTCCTTGGCGCGCTAGTCATCGGCACGATGGCCGGGCTGATTGGCAAGCCAATCAGCGCTTTTGTCCTCAAATACTTACAAATCCCGCATTATCCGTTGACGTGGATGGCGTCTTTTCTTGGCGCCTACCTTGGCGCCTTCTCTCACATCCTGTTTGATGCAGTCATGCACAGCGAGATGGCCCCGTGGTGGCCAATCGCCTCCGGCAATAGCCTGCTTGGCCTCATGTCGCTGGAGGCGCTTCATGGGTCGTGCGCGATGGCGGCGGTGATTGGCGCTGTGGTCTGCATGGTTTACCTCAAGTTACGAGGCCGCGTCTGACATGGCCTTCCCTGCCTGATTTTTTGCGATGAACAACACTTTCGAATTTCGCCTGCTCAACGAATTCCAGCGCGACTTCCCGCTCTGCCCCGCGCCCTTCGCCGAACTGGCGGCGCG
>CAZFHE010000366.1:0-8666 GCA_964518615.1 uncultured Dechloromonas sp.
CTCGGCGAGCGGTACCGGCGCGCCCTGCGGCTTGAACTCGAACAGGCCGCGCAGGGGCAGGTGACGCTTGCTCTGATCGTTGATCAGTTGGGCGTATTCCTTGTAGGTCTCGGCCTTGCCTGAACGGGTCGCGTGCTGGAGTTTAGCGATGGAATCCGGCGTCCACAAATGATCCTCGCCGCGCACGCGCCAGGCATACTCGCCGCCGGCATCGAGCATGCCGGCCAGCACCGGATCGGCCGAGAAGGCTTCCCGATGCAGACGGATGGCTTCCTCGGCGACCTCGAACACGCCGATGCCCTCGATGTTCGACGGCGTACCGGTGAAGTACTTTTCGACGAAGTCCTTCTTCAGGCCGATGGCCTCGAAAATCTGGGCGCCGGTATAGGACATGTAGGTCGAGATGCCCATCTTGGACATGACCTTGTTCAGCCCCTTGCCGATCGCCTTGACGAAATTCTTGATGAATTTCTCGGCCTTCTCGGCATCGCCCTTGGCCATCGCGGCGATGGTTTCCAAGGCCAGGTAGGGATGCACGGCCTCGGCGCCGAAACCGCCAAGCAAGGCAAAATGATGCACCTCGCGGGCCGAACCGGTCTCGACGACCAAACCGGTGCTGGTGCGCAGGCCCTGTTTGACCAGATGCTGGTGGATGGCCGAGGTGACGAGCAGCGCCGGAATGGCGACATGCCCGGCATCGAGCTTGCGGTCGGAGACGATCAGGATGTTGGCCCCGGAACGCACGGCATCCTCGGCGTCGGCCGCCAGCGAGGCGAGACGCGCCTCGATGCCGTCCTTGCCCCAGGCCAGCGGGTAGCAGATGTTCAGTTCGAAAGAACGGAACTTGCCCGAGGTGTGGCGCTCGATGTGGCGCAGTTTCTCGATCTCGGCGCTGGTCAGCACCGGCTGCGCGACTTCGAGGCGGATCGGCGGATTGATGTCGGCGGTATTGAGCAGGTTCGGCTTCGGTCCGATGAAGGACACCAGCGACATCACCAGTTCCTCGCGGATCGGATCGATCGGCGGATTGGTGACCTGCGCGAACAACTGCTTGAAGTAGGCATACAGCGTCTTGTTTTTCTTCGACAGCACCGGCAAGGCGGAGTCGGCGCCCATCGAGCCGGTTGGCTCCTCGCCACTCTGCACCATCGGCTCCAGGATCATCTGGACATCCTCCTGGGTGTAGCCGAAAGCCTGCTGACGGTCGAGCAGGGAAGCTGAGGAAGCGCCGCGCGGCTCATTGCCGGTCGACGGCACCTCGTCGAGCTTGATGCGAATCTTGTTGATCCACTCGCGGTAGGGCTTGGCATTGGCCAGCCCATCCTTCAGTTCCTTGTCGTCGATGATGCGTCCCTGCTCCATGTCGATCAGGAACATCTTGCCCGGCTGCAAGCGCCACTTCTTGACGATCTTCTTTTCCGGGATCGGCAACACGCCGGACTCGGAGGCCATGACCACCAGGTCGTCCTCGGTGACCAGGTAGCGCGCCGGACGCAAGCCGTTGCGGTCGAGCGTCGCGCCGATCTGGCGGCCATCGGTGAAGGCCACGGCGGCCGGACCATCCCACGGTTCCATCATCGCCGCGTGGTATTCGTAGAAGGCGCGCCGGTTCTCGTCCATCATCGTGTGCTTTTCCCAGGCTTCCGGGATCATCAGCATCATCGCCTGAGCCAGCGAATAACCACCGCCCATGACCAGCAATTCGAGGGCATTGTCGAAGGAGGCGGAGTCGGACTGGTCGGGATAGTGCAGCGGCCACACCTTTTTCAGATCCTCGCCAAGGATCGGCGAGGAAATCGCCTGCTCGCGCGCCTTGAACCAGTTGACGTTGCCGCGCAAGGTATTGATCTCGCCGTTGTGGGCGATGTAGCGAAACGGATGGGCCAGATCCCAGGTCGGGAAGGTGTTGGTCGAGAAACGCTGGTGCACCAGGGCCAGCGCCGAGACGACGCGCTTGTCCTGCAAATCGAGGTAATACACGCCCACTTGGTCGGCCAGCAACAGACCCTTGTAGTTGACGGTACGGGCAGAAAAAGACGGTACGTAGAATTCCTGGCCGTGCTTCAGATTCAGCGCCCGGATGGCATTGGCGGCGCGGCGGCGGATGATGTACAGCTTGCGTTCCAGCGCATCGGTGACGAAGACATCCGGGCCGCGACCGACGAAAACCTGGCGAATCACCGGCTCCTTGGCCTTGACCGTCGGCGACATCGGCATCTGGCGATTGACCGGCACGTCGCGCCAGCCAAGCAGAACCTGGCCCTCGGCCTTGACCGAGCGCTCGATTTCTTCGATACAGGCATGTAGCGAGGCAGCCTCCTGCGGCAGGAAAACCATGCCGACACCATATTCCCCGGCCGGCGGCAAGCTCACGCCCTGCTTGGCCATTTCCTCGCGATAGAACGAGTCCGGTATCTGGATCAGGATGCCAGCCCCATCGCCCTGCAGCGGGTCGGCGCCGACAGCGCCGCGATGATCCAGATTTTTCAGGATCAACAAGCCCTGCTCGATGATGCCGTGACTCTTCTGCCCCTTGACATGGGCCACGAAGCCCACGCCGCAAGCATCGTGCTCGTTGGTCGGGTCGTACAAGCCCTGCCGCTCAGGCACAGCCCCGGATGTTGCCAATTCCATCACGCGCCTTCCTTCAGATAAATGACCGGGTTCTTGCGGCCAATGACGAAAAAGCCGGGCATCATCATTCGACGCCTCGGCCTGGACGAGAACATGAAACCATGCGTCATGTAAGGCAGGAAGCAAGGGCCGAACGTGCACCAAACTCGTGGCAAGGAAGCCCAAGCTTCAGCATGGGAGGCCCACAGCAGTCAAATGTACTGGCAAGCTCTTGCCAACTCAAGATATTGCATCGCACCAATTCTGTGCGTGGGTTATGGCAGACGCCCCATTCAGGTGCAACGCGCCTCGATCGCCGCTGCGATATCGGCTTCGCTGACGGTGTCCGCCACAACGGCTCGACCGATCCGTTCAAGGAGCACCAAACGCAGCTTGCCATCCTGAACCTTTTTGTCGTGCCGCATCAACTCAAGGTAGCGCGCCGCACCCAATTTCGGCCCATGCACCGGCAAGCCGGCACGGACGAAAATCCGCTCGATACGGCCCACATCGTCAGCCGTCAGCCAGCCCAGACGCGCCGACAGTTCGGCGGCAATCAAGGTACCAGCCGCCACCGCCTCGCCATGCAACCACGCGCCGTAACCCAAACCGGTTTCGATGGCATGGCCAAAGGTATGACCGAGATTGAGCAGCGCCCGCTCACCCGTTTCTCGTTCGTCGGCCGCGACCACCTCGGCCTTGTTGGCGCAGGAACGGGCCACGGCATGGGCCAGGGCTTCCTTGTCGCGGGCCAGCAAGGCATCGAGATGGTTTTCCAACCAGACAAAAAATTCGGGATCGCGAATCAGACCGTACTTGATGACTTCGGCCAGGCCCGCCGCCAATTCGCGATCGGGCAGGGTATCGAGGGTGGACAAATCGGCCAGCACCAGACGCGGCTGGTAGAAGGCGCCGATCATGTTCTTTCCGAGGGGGGGATTGATCGCGGTCTTGCCGCCGACCGAGGAATCGACCTGGGACAAGAGGGTCGTCGGCGCCTGGATGAAGGGCATGCCGCGTTGATAGCAGGCCGCCGCGAATCCCCCCATATCGCCGATCACGCCGCCCCCCAGGGCAATCAGCGGGGTGCTGCGCTCGCAATGAGAACCGAGCAGGGCATCGAAAATCAGGTTCAGCGTCTCCCAGGTCTTGTATTGCTCGCCATCCGGCAGGATCACGGACTCTGCCTTGACGCCGGACTGCGCCAGGGCGTCCAGCAGCCTCGCCAGATACAGCGGAGCAACGGTCGTATTGGTGACGACGACGGCTTTTTTTTGTTTGAGATGGGGGGCAAGCAAGGCGCCATCGGCCAGCAGACCGCAGCCGATGTGGATGGGATAGGAACGCTCGCCGAGCGCGACATTCAAGCTGTGCATCATGCTGGACTCATCTGGGGATATTCCCGGAGCAATAGGTTCACAATACCGCTGGCTACCAGGCGCGAGCCTTCGACAACAAAATGCGAGACCTCGCGGTACAGCGGATCGCGCTCGGCATGCAAGGCCTCCAGGCGGGCCAAAGGATCGGCCACCTGCAACAACGGGCGATTACGGTCATGGCGGGTGCGCTCATAGAGCATGGCCGGCGGAACGTTGAGGTAACCCCCCCAGCCGGTATCGCGTAGAAGACGCCGGTTCTCCGGCCGGAGAACCACCCCGCCGCCAGTCGCCATCACGATGTCGCGCAATTCGGTGAGTTCGGCAATGGTCTGCGCCTCGCGCCGGCGAAAGCCGTCCTCGCCCTCAATCTCGAAAATGGTGGGAATGGCGACGCCGGTCCGGGCCACGATTTCGTGATCCGAATCAACGAACTGCCGTCCCAGGCGCCGGGCCAGTTGCTTGCCAACCGTCGTCTTGCCAGCCCCCATCAGGCCGACCAGGTAAATATTCTGAAAATGTTCCACGTGCTGATTCTATCGGAGTCCCCGGCGCGAACAAAAAAGGGCCGGCAAAGCCGGCCCTCTTGCCCATCGCCAATCACTCAGTTCAAACGCAGCTTATCCGACAGAATGCGCGGCGTGATGAACACCAAGAGCTCGCGGCGATCACTGATATCGTTCCGGTACTTGAACAGCCAGCCTAAGAAGGGAATGTCGCCCAGCAGTGGCACCTTCTCAGTCGTTGCCTGGCTCGTGGTCACGAATACGCCGCCGATCACCACCGTGCCGCCATTTTCAACCACGACATCGGTTTCGACCGTCGAACTCTTGATGGGCGGATTTTCGAGAATGGCGCGCGTCCAGTCCGGCTCCTCCTTCTTCACTACCAGCGACATGCGTACCGTTCCCTCCGGCGTGATCTGCGGCGTCACCTCCAGTGACAGCTTGGCCGCCTTGAAGCTGACAGTCTGCGTTATCGCCCCGCCGGAGCTTTGCGTTGTGACGTACGGC
Organism: uncultured Dechloromonas sp.; assembly: GCA_964518615.1. Taxonomy (GTDB): domain Bacteria; phylum Pseudomonadota; class Gammaproteobacteria; order Burkholderiales; family Rhodocyclaceae; genus Azonexus. The sequence continues at coordinate 5,003 of CAZFHE010000366.1, forward strand.
ACTTCGGTCCCATCCTCGATCTTGGCCGTGACATTGTTCGCAGTGATCACGCGCGGACTGGAAATAATCTTGCCCCCGCCGTCGCTTTCCAATGCGGACAGTTCGAGGTTAAGTATGCGAGTAGCGGCAGCATTGAACAGCGAGAGCGCCAGAGTTCCGCCAGTCGAGGTAAAGGAGGGCAGATTGACGCCGGCCATCGGATTCTGAACCATGGTGGGCGGGTTTTCAGTGACTTTCTGTTTGCCATCCGTGATAGTCACTGACCTGGTCCCCGGGTCCCACCGACCGCCGGTGGTATAGACGTTGGTATTACCCAGCTGTATCTTCTTGGAGTTGATGAAACCCAGCTTGACGCCAATACTGCGGTTGAACTGATCATTGGCCTCGACTATCCGGGCTTCGATCATTACTTGACGAGCGCCAATATCAATTGCCTTGATGAAGGCCCGGATTTCATCCAGCTTGCTAGGAATATCGGTGACGAACAACAAGTTGGACTGAATATCCGATATCGTGCTGCCGCGCTTGCTCAACATCCGCATGGCGGCATTGCCACTACCACCGCCACCGCCGGCGCCAGTCACCGGAAGACCGGCCAGCAGCCTGGCAACCTGATTGGCACGATGGTAGTTCAGGGCAAACTGTTCCGACTGCAAGGGCTCCAATTCGTTGATCTGCTGCCGGGCCTCAAAGTCCAGCTTCTCGCGTGTGGCAAGCTCGTCGCGCGGGGCAATCATCATGATATTGCCCTTTTTACGCATATCCAGCCCTTTCTGCTGGAAAATGATGTCGATCACCTGATCGGCTGGCACATCCCTGAGCACCAATGTGGTCGTACCTGTCACCGTCTCGCTGATCACCGCATTGAGCCCCAGCTCCTCCGCCATCAGACGCAACAGCGCCCTGACATCACCATTCTGGTAATTGATGCTGACCCGCGGGCCCTGATAGCCAAGCTTCGATCCCTGCACCAGCTTGTTCGGGTCCTCGACGATGCGCTTGACTTCGACCACAAACTGGTTGTCGCTCTGGTAGGCGTTATATTCCCACAGGCCAGTCGGGCTGATGGTCATGCGCACATTGTCGCCCATGGCGCGGGTTTCCACGCTGGTCACCGGCGTCGCGAAATCGGTCACATCCAGGCGACGGCGCAGATGATCCGGCACAGAGGTCTTAATGAAATCGACGATCAGGTTGGGCCCCTGCTGACGAATATCGATACCCGCGCCAGCATCGCTGAGATCAACAACGACCCGCCCCTCGCCATCCTTCCCGCGGCGGAACACGACATCCCGCACGGCAAGATGACCGCCGACAGCGCTTGCCTGGGCAAAAGTGGTCGCCCGCTGCGTGGGCGAGGCGCCGACCCGGGCAATCGGCGTTAGCATCACGTACAGGGAGTTGCCATCCAGTCGGGTCGAATAATTCATGCTACTGATCAGATTCAGCACCAGACGGGTCCGGTCGCCAACCTGCACGAGGTTGAAACTGCGCAGCTCGCTTACATTCAACACTTGGCTGTTTTTTCCCAAGGCATTAATCGTGCCTGGAAAGTCGAGCGCCACGCGCGCCGGGTTGGTCACGCTGAAGGCGGTGGGCGGCGCTGCCAGGGGCTGGCTCATATCAATTCGTACCGCAATGTCGCTGCCCTGCTGCGCCACATTGATCGCCTCGATGGCATTCGCTTCTTCCTGTGCCTGCAGCGGCGAGATCAAGGCAAGACAGGCCGAGGCTGCAAGCAGCGCTGTTTTAATCATTTTCATTTGTTGCTTCCCTCCTTGCTCTGCAGGTACAGCGAACTTTCGCGCTCGCTCCAGTCACCGGCAGAATCCTGAATCAGTTCACGCAGCTCGATCCCCTTGTCGGTGATCCGGGTGACCATGCCGAAATCCAGGCCGATATAATCGCCCACCTTGATTTGCTTGACCTTATCGTCGACCTGAATCACGGCCACTGGCTGGTTATTAACATTCAGATAACCGATCATTTTCAGCGACTCGATCGGGTATTTTTCCAACAGACTGTTACGCAATTCGCGTGCCTCAAAATCAGGCTGGAATCCCACCCCTTTGCCAGCCGCCTGCTTGTACTTGGCATCTGGTTCGATTTTTGCCGCCTTGAACGGGTCCAGGATGTCCTCGACGTCGTATGGCACCGGCTCATAGGGCTTGACCTGCGGCAAGGGCGGCACATTGCCGCGTAGATTGGCTGAATTGTCGGCCATCCATTGCCGCAACTCTTCCTGCTCTCCACCAGAACAGGCAGCCAGCAGTCCAAACAGAGCAACAAGTACACTCGACTTCACTTCTTCGCTCCCTTCTGGCTGGCAACCTCCGCTTCATCCAGGTAGCGGAAAGTCTTGATTGTCGCATCAAGCGACAGCAAAGCGTCCTTCTGGGGTGCGAGAGCGATATTGTTGAGCGTGACGATGCGCGGCAGCTTGGCAATATCGGCGGCGAAGGCGCCAACATCGTGATAGGTGCCGTTGATCCTGACCGCCACCGGCAACTCGGCATAGAAGTCCTTGATCTGTTCTTGTCCTGGCCGGAACAAATCGAACTGTAGTCCCCGTCCAAGACCCGCCTGATTCACTTCGATCAGCAGGGCATCGATTTCAGAGCGGTTCGGCAACTGTTTCAGCAAGGCGCCAAAAGAACGGTCAATCTCGGCCAGCTGCTCTTGGTAGCGATCCAGATTGACGGATTGCTTTTTCTTGTCCAAATACTGTTGTTTCAGCCCAACCTCTTCCTGCTCTTTTGTTTCCAGTTCTGTCAGTTGATCACTCCACAGGACCCACCAACCGGCCACCAAAAGGACGATGAAAATGCCAAGCAGCGCGGCAATTCTCGGCGCGACTGGCCACGTACCGGGGTCATTTGTATTCAGATTGCGAAAATCGGCGGCCAGCGCCTGAAAATCCATTTTCGGCACGGCGATCTCTGGCGATTTCATTGCTTCCCCTTCCCGTCTTCGGGCTTGACCCGGTTCAGGACGAAGTTCATGCCGAACTCGTTGATCCGCCGGCCGTTGAGCACAACCGCCTTGGATTCAATTAACTGCGGCTGCTCAAGCCAGGGCGATGCCTCCAGATTTCGCATCAAGGCCGAAATCCGGGCATTGGACTGGGCATAACCGGTGACATTGACGTTGGCCTCGGTTTGTTTGAGCGACTTCAGATAGACGCCTTCCGGAACCTGCTTCACCAGCTCGCTGAGCAAATAAACCGTCTCGCCGCGATCGCGCTGCAAGTCCTCAATCACCTGCTTGCGCGACAGCAAGGCTTGTGTCTGTTCCTTGAGGCGCTTGATCTCGTCGAGCTCCTTGTCGAGCGCGGCAATTTCCTTTTTCAGGAACTCATTGCGCCCAGCCTGTTTTTCAATGGCGGCGTCGATGACGGTATATACGGCAAACACCAGCAAGGCGGCAAGCACGCTGATCAATCCGGCCTGCAAGAAGAATTGCTCGCGCCGGGCTTTTTTTGCCGCTTCCCGATGCGGCAGGAGGTTGATGCGAATCATGATGGATGGACCCTCCGAAGGGCCAAGCCGCAGGCCACCATCAGCGACGAAGAATCAGCCAGCAGGCTTTTCTCCCGGACCCGGTCGGACAACACCATATTGGCGAAAGGATTGGCAATCAGGGTATTGACTTGGGTGCGGGTCGC
>CAZFHE010000367.1:0-2909 GCA_964518615.1 uncultured Dechloromonas sp.
CTGGAAGCCAATGGCGTGCCCATCATCGGCACGACGCCGGAATCGATCGACATCGCCGAAGACCGCGAGCGCTTCCAGAAATTGCTGCACAACCTCGGTCTCAAGCAGCCGCCCAACCGCACTGCCCGCACCGAGGAAGAAGCCCTGCGTCTGGCGGCCGAAATCGGCTATCCGCTGGTCGTCCGCCCGTCCTACGTGCTGGGCGGCCGGGCCATGGAAATCGTCCATGAGCAGAAGGATCTCGAACGCTATATGCGCGAGGCGGTCAAGGTGTCCAACGATTCGCCGGTGCTGCTCGACCGCTTCTTGAACGCCGCCGTCGAATGCGACGTCGATGCCTTGTCCGATGGCGAGGAAGTCATCATCGGCGGCGTGATGGAACACATCGAACAGGCCGGCGTGCATTCCGGCGATTCGGCCTGCTCGCTGCCGCCGTATTCGCTGTCGCCCGCCATCCAGGACGAATTGCGCCGCCAGACCCGCTTGATGGCCAAGGCACTCAATGTCTGCGGCCTGATGAACGTGCAGTTCGCCATCAAGGACAACGAGGTCTACGTGCTCGAAGTCAATCCGCGCGCCTCGCGCACCGTGCCTTATGTGTCCAAGGCCACCGGCTTGCAGCTCGCCAAGATCGCCGCCCGCTGCATGGCCGGCAAGAGTTTGAAGGCCCAGGGCGTGACGGGGGAGGTCGTGCCGCCTTACTTCTCGGTCAAGGAAGCGGTTTTCCCCTTCGTCAAATTCCCGGGCGTCGATACCATCCTCGGCCCGGAAATGAAGTCGACCGGCGAAGTCATGGGCGTCGGCGTCAGCTTCGCCGAGGCTTTCGTCAAGTCGCAACTGGCGGCCGGCGTCAGGCTCCCGAAGAACGGCCGCGCCTTCTTGTCGGTCAAGGACAGCGATAAGGCCAAGGCCATCGAGGTGGCCCGCCATCTGCACGACGCCGGTTTCCAATTGGTCGCTACGCGCGGCACGGCGCACGCCATCGAGGCCGCCGGCCTGCCGGTCCAGCCGGTGAACAAGGTCACCGAGGGGCGGCCGCACATTGTCGACATGATCAAGAACGACGAAATCGCGCTGATCATCAACACGGTGGAAGAAAAGCGGGGCGCGATCCATGATTCGCGCTCCATCCGCACCTCGGGCCTGCAAGCGCGGGTGACGATGTATACGACCATCTGGGGCGCCGAGGCCGCCGCCGAGGGCATCCGCCACCTGGGCGAACTGGTGGTTTATCCCATCCAGTCGCTGCACGAACAGCTACACTGAAACCCATGCGAGCCGCCGGGCCGCCCCTTCGCGGGCGCCGGCGGTTTGCTTTTTGCAGGATGAAAAAATGAACAAAATTCCCTTGACCGTCGCCGGGGCCGAGAAACTGCGCGCCGAACTGCACCGCCTGAAAACGCTGGAGCGCCCCAATGTCATTGCCGCCATCGCCGAGGCGCGCTCGCATGGCGACCTGTCGGAAAATGCCGAGTACGACGCGGCCAAGGAGCGTCAGGCTTTCGTCGAAGGGCGAATCCAGGAAGTCGAAGGCAAGCTCTCCAACGCCCAGATCATCGATCCCAAGCTGCTCGATGCCGACGGCCGCTGCGTATTCGCCGCCACCGTCGATCTCGAGGACCAGGACAGCGGCGCCGCCGCCACCTACCAGATCGTCGGCGAGGACGAGGCCGACATCAAGAATGGCAAGCTCTCCGTCGCCTCGCCCATGGCCCGCGCGCTGATCGGAAAATATGTCGGCGATATCGCCCAGGTGCAAGCGCCGGGCGGTATCCGGGAATACGAAATCATCGACGTGCGCTACGAATAAGCCGGTCGTTCGCAGACATTCGCCGACCCGCACGTGCAAAAGCCCTTCGAGGTCCTCTATCGCGCGCTGCTGACCCTGTGGGTCGGCGGTCTGTGGGCTATCGGCTATCTGGTCGCGCCGACGCTGTTCGCGAGTCTCGGCGACCGGCAACTGGCCGGGATGGTCGCCGGCAAGCTGTTCGCGCTGATCGGCTGGGCGGGCCTCGGCTGTGCCGCCTGCCTTTTGATGTTTCTGGCCTGGCGCTGGCGGCGGGCGGTATTTGGTAGGACGGCGTGCTGGCTGATACTGGGAATGGCCGGGCTGACAGCCGTCGGCCTGTTCGGCATCCAGCCTTTGATGGCGCAGTTGAAAGCCGATGTCTGGCCGCGGGATGTCATGGAAAGCGCGCTACGCGACCGATTTGCGGTCTGGCATGGCGTATCGAGCGCGCTCTATCTGTTGCAGAGCCTCTTGGGCTTATGGCTGGCGGCCTTCTCCGGGCGCGGCCTCGATCAGCCTTGAAAGCTGCGCTTGGTGCGGCGCGCTTCCTTGGGGCCACGGCGCGGGGCCGGCGTTTTCGCGGCGGCGTCGGCGGGCGCCGGGCGGTATACCACCAGGAGCTTGCCGATATGCTGCACCGGGGCGCAATCGAGTTCCTGGCAGATGCGTTCCAGGTAGGCCAGGCGGTCGTCCCGGCTGTCGCCATAGACGCGGATCTTGATCAGTTCGTGCGCGTTCAGGCAGACGTCGATTTCCTTGAGGACGGCCTCGCTGAGGCCGTTTTCGGCAATCGACACTACCGGATTCAGGCCGTGGGCGCGGGCGCGCAGTTCGCGAACTTGGGCAGAAGTCAGTTGTTGCATGTAAAAATCTTTCAAAAACCGCATTTTACCGAATGAAGCGAACCCGAACCAGCAAGGCGTGGATGCAGGAACACGTCAACGACCCTTATGTCCAGCTCGCCAAAAAAGAGGGCTGGCGCTCGCGCGCCGCCTTCAAGCTGATGGAAATCGACGACAGGGACAAGCTCTTGAAGCGCGGCGACGTGGTCGTCGATCTCGGCGCCACGCCCGGCGGCTGGTCGCAGGTGGCGGCGAAACGGGTTGGCGGCGGCGGTCTG
>CAZFHE010000368.1:0-1742 GCA_964518615.1 uncultured Dechloromonas sp.
CAACCCCGCCTTTAACCCATATCCGGCCCCGCGCGAGCGGCTGGCCTGCCGCGCCGCCGCTCGCGTCGGCAACATTACAGGCCGCGCGCCCAGGCCGGGCGCAGCGCCGCCCGTTCCGGCGCGGCAATGGCTTCGCGCACCTGGGCCAGCAGACGTTCTTTGTCGACGCCCAACGTGCCCTTGAGCGCCAGCCAGTTGGAGGCGTGGTCGCTGCGAAATACGGTGCGCTCAAGTTGCAGGACCGACAAAAAATGTTCCATTTCGACGAAGAGGCCGCGCTGATCGAGCGGCTCCCAGGCCGGAAAAGCGGCGCGAAAGCGCTGTTCGCCCTGCGGGAAGCTGACCACCAGTGTCGCCAGGTATTCCGGCTGCGCGGCATTGGCAAGCCGCGCCGAGTTTTCGGCATGCTGGCGCGACCAGACCTGGCCGCCGAGGCCGTTGAGAATCATCACCGAGCGGCTGATGCCGGCGGCGCCGAGTTTTTCCAAGGCGTCAAGGGTGCTTTCAAAGCTTTCGCCTTTGTTGACCGCCGCCAGCACCTCGTCGTCGCCCGATTCGGCGCCGACATAGGCGAGCGACAGGCCAGCCGCCGCCAGTTCGTTGATTTCGCCTTGTGTTTTTTTGCGCAGATTGCGCGGCAGGCAGTAGCTGGAAATACGCCGCACCGCCGGCAAGTGGGCGCGAATGGCGGCGAGAATCGCCAGCAGGCGGCGAGTCGGCAGCGCCAGCGCGTCGCCGTCGGCGAGAAAGACGCGGCGAATCCGGTCGCCATAGCGCTCGCCGGTTAGGCGCAGGCTGTCGATAATCTCGGCTTCTTCCCGGGCGCGAAATTTTTTCTGCGGCGCGGTATACATTTCGCAAAAGGTACAGCGATTCCACGAACAGCCGTCGGTCACCGGCAGGATCAGCGATTCGGCCTCGCTCGGCGGCCGGAAAACCGGCTCGACATAACGGATCGGCAACATCGCTCAGCCGCCGAGCTTGGCGACGAAAGCCGCCGGCGCGCTGGCCGGCTGGCGCGCCGCATAGTCGTAGAACACGATGCCATGCTTGCCGCGCGCCACTTCGCGTCCGCTGGCCTTATCGCTCAGACGCCAGACCAGGTCGCAGCCATATTTCTTGAAATCGTCGGCCGCCATCTCGATGACCATGATTTCGCCATGAAAGGCTTCGCTCCGGTACTGCACGGCGGCATCGGCGACGACGATGCCCACGCCCTCGACATCGAGTTCGCTGTAGCCCAGCGCCTTGAAAAAACGCACCCGGGCTTCCGAAACCAGCATCAGCAGCGCCGCATTGTCGAGGTGATTGCCGTAATTGATGAGATTGATGGTAATGGGCGCTTCGGTGGCAAAGGCGAAGCGCGCGGGCAGGTCGATCTTGATCCGGGGCATGGCGGCGGGCGTTGGGAAAAATGGCGATTTTACTGGCGGCTGGCCGCCCGGCGGTAGAATCCTCCCCTTCCCTGAATTCCGCGCCCCTGCCAACGAGAACGCCCATGAAAACCATCGACCATGACAAGCTCGACCGGATCGTCGCCACCGCCCGCCAGGCCGCCGACGCCCGCGCCGAAGGCTACCGCGAGCGGGCGCTGAAAATCTACCCGTGGATCTGTGGCCGCTGCGCCCGCGAATTCACCCACGCCAATCTGCGCGAACTGACGGTGCACCACCGCGACCACAATCACGACAACAACCCGCCCGACGGCAGCAACTGGGAACTGCTCTGTCTCTACTGCCACG
>CAZFHE010000369.1:0-5151 GCA_964518615.1 uncultured Dechloromonas sp.
CACGGTGTAGCCACCCGATACCTGGAGAGCTATTTGGGCTGGCGGCGCATGATCGAACGCTATAAAACCGCCATTACCCCACAACTCTGCTTGGCTGAAGCGGTCGGGCATCCTATCAACAGCTAATTCCTACAGAGCCTTTTTCTTTGCGTCGCGGCGCGAATGCCCTGCCCTTCGACCAGCCGCCGGGAAGGCCATTGAAAGACCACGAGACGACGCAAGTGATAGACTTATATATCGGCTTTCCACCATCCAATAATAAGCAGCCACTTGGCTGAGCTCAGGGCGCAAACAGTGAACATATTCGTTGGTCATGCTCAATCGGCACGACCGATGCATCGCCGGGTTTTCGCAACCCCATGGGAGTGCTATCGGCGCGCCGCGAGCCGCTGGCTGCTGCTCGTTTTCCTGACTCTGCCAACCCTGTTCGCCGCCCCGGGCAATGCGCAAGCGGCTGACGGCAAGGCGCTGCGCATCGGCGTACTCGCCTTTCGCGATATCAGCGCCACCGACCGGCAATGGCGGCCGCTCGCCCGTTATCTGGCCGAGCAGGCGCCGGGACAGCGCTTTGAATTGCGCAGCCTGCATCTCGACGATATGAGCCGGGCGGTCGAACAGGACGAACTCGATTTCGTCCTGACCCACCCCGAGCACTATGTCCGTCTCCGGGCGCTGAATCGCGGTCTCGCCCCCATCGCCACGCTCGCCGCCAGCGCAGACCATCACGCGCTGCCCTATCTGGGCGGGGTCATCATCCGCCGCGCCGATCGCGCCGACATCGCCGCCCTCGCCGATTTGCGCGGCGCGCGGATCGCCACGGCCCTCGAAAATTCGATCGGCGGCTTTCGCTTGCAGCAATGGACGCTGCTCAAGGCCGGCATCAATATCCAGAAGGAAGCGGCCCACATCGTCATCACCGGCCAGCCGCAAGACCAGGTGATCGAACAGGTGTTGCAGGGCAAGGTCGACGCGGGCTTTATCCGCACCGGCCTGATCGAAACCATGATCGCCGAGGGAAAACTAGCCCCGGACGCCCTCGTCATCGTCAATCCGCGCCATGAACCGGATTTTCCGCTGCTGCTCTCCACCCCCTTGATGCCGGAATGGCCTTTCCTGGCCAACCAGAAGGTCGCCGAACCCATCATCAAGGCCGTCGCCCTGGCGCTATTGCAAATCGGCCCGGACGACCCCGCCGCGCTGGCGGGCCAATTTCACTCCTTCTCGCCGCCCGCTGACTACAGCCGGGTCGAGACGATGATGATGGAATTGCGCGCCCATCCGGACCGGCTGCAACGCTTCGATCTGAATGACATCATTCAGAAATATCCCCTCCAGGTCGTGCTGACGCTCAGCGCCCTCTTGCTCCTGGCCATCACCAGCGTGGTTTTCCTGGTCCGTTCCCACCGCCAGATCAGCAGCAGCTTGCGCGAGCGCGCCACGCTCCTCGACAGCCTCGGCGAAGGGGTCTGCGGCATCGACAGCAAGGGCCGTTGCACCTTCATCAACCCGAAGGCACTGGAAATGCTGGGCTGGCGGCCTGACGAGATCATCGGCCAGGATCTGCATTCGCTGGTTCACCATCACCGGCCAGACGGCAGCGAATATCCGCCCAGCGAATGCCCGGTCTGCCGCTCTCTGTACGATGGCCAGCGCCGCAAGGGCGAGGGCTGGTACTTGCGCCGCAATGGCGAAGCCTTCCCGGTGGCCTTCGTGGTCACCCAGCTCGCCAGCCGGGGCAGCCGCCCCGGCGTGGTCTTCACCTTCCGCGACATTTCCGAGGAGCGCCGCGCCGACGAAATGATGCGCATCGCCGCCATCGCCTTCGAGACCCAGGAAGGCATGGTGGTCACCGACGCCGAGCGCCGCATCCTGCGCGTCAACGAAGCCTTCACCCGGGTCACCGGATACACGGCCGAGGAAGCGATCGGGCAGACGCCATCGCTACTCAAATCCGGCCGCCACGACGCGCTTTTCTATCAGGACATGGGAAACGCGCTGCAACGCCAAGGACACTGGAAAGGAGAAATCTGGAACCGGCGCAAGAATGGCGAAATCTACCCCGAGTGGCTGAGCATCTCGGCCGTTCGCGATGCACAAGGCAGCATCAGCCATTACGTCGCCTCCTTCCTCGACATCACGCAGCGCAAGGAAGCCGAGGAACAAATTCAGTTTCTCGCCTATTACGATCCCCTGACCCGGCTGCCCAACCGCAGCCTGCTCAACGAGCGGCTCTCCAAGGTACTGGCCGCCGGCACTCGCCACCGACGCCACGGCGCGATCCTGTTCATCGACCTCGATGATTTCAAGGCCTTGAACGACACCCGAGGCCACGCCATCGGCGATTTGCTGCTGGTCCAGGTCGCCAGCCGCCTGCAAAAATCGGTGCGGGTCGGCGACTCGGTGGCGCGCCTGGGCGGCGACGAGTTCGTGATCCTGCTCGAAGATCTGAGCCCCGACATCCACGACGCCATCGCCCAGATCCGCCAGATCGCCGAACATATCCTGGAGACCCTGGGCCAGCCCTATCTGCTCGGCGACATCAGCTATCACTGTTCCGCCAGCATCGGGGCCGTGCCCTTCTGCGATGGCGGAGAAAACATCGAGAATCTGCTCAAATCGGCCGACCTCGCCATGTACAAGGCCAAGGAGGCCGGCAAGAACGCCATGCGCTTCTTCGATCCGGAAATGCAGACCCGGATCGAGCAGCGCGTGCTGCTCGAACGCGAGCTGCGCCAGGCGCTGACCGAAGGGCAATTCGCCCTCTATCTGCAAAGCCAGGTCGACCGCGAGGGCAAGCTGCTCGGCGCCGAGGCCCTGATCCGCTGGCTGCATCCGCAACATGGCATCATCCCGCCCGGCGAATTCATCCCGGTGGCCGAGGACAGCCGGCTGATATTGCCGCTCGGCCAATGGGTGCTGCACGAAGCCTGCCGCCAGCTGGCCCGCTGGCAGCACGACCCGGCCACCGCCGGGCTGACCCTGGCGGTCAATGTCAGCGCCGTGCAATTTCGCGACAGCGCCTTCATCGACAATGTCGCCCAGGCCCTGCGCGAAAGCGGCGCACGCCCCTCCTCGCTGAAACTCGAAATCACCGAGTCGCTGCTGCTCGAAAACATCAGCGAAGCCATCACGCGCATGCGCGCGCTCAAGGACGACCTGGGGGTCAGCCTGTCGCTCGACGACTTCGGCACCGGCTATTCCTCGCTCAGCTACCTGAAACAATTGCCGCTCGATCAGGTCAAGCTCGACCGCAGCTTCGTGCGCGACATCGACAACAATCCCAACGACGCCGCCATTGCCGATGCCGTCATCGCGCTGGGCCGCGCCTTCAACCTGACCGTAATCGCCGAGGGCGTCGAAAACCCCCGCCAGCGCGATATCTTGCTGGCCCTCGACTGCGACGCCTTCCAGGGCTTCCTGTATGGCCGCCCGATCGATGCCCAGGATTTCGTCCACGCCGCCGTGGCCGGGCGCTGCTGAGCCGCGTCAACGCGACGGGCGCGACCACAGCCACGCCAGAACAAATAGCGCCGCCGCCAGCGGAACATAGCGCCACGGCGCCACCAGCAGCAGAGCGCCGCCGAGGACGCTCCCGCCCATCAGCGCCGTCGCCAGCCACTTGGCGGCAAGGGGAATCGCGCCGTGCTCGCGCCAGGCGCGGATCGCCGGGCCGACCCGCGGGTGGGCCAAGAGCCGCGCTTCCCATTCCGGGTGCGAGCGGGCAAAAAACCAGGCGGCGAGAATCAGGAAGGGCGTCGTCGGCAGCAAGGGCAGAAAAGCGCCCGCCACGCCGAGCAGCAAGGCCAGCACGCCAAACAAGCGGTAGAGCGGCCGTTTCATGGCAGCGCCCAATAACTGGCCCGGCCGTAGGTGTCTTTCAACAGGTCGATGAACAGGCGGACCCGCAGCGGCAAATGGCGGCGCTGCGGGAAAACCGCATAGATACCCATGGGCGGCGCCTGCCAGGCGTCGAGCACCGAAATCAACCGGCCTTCCTTGAGATCCTGCCCGACCTCCCACCACGAGCGCCAGGCCAGGCCGCGCCCGGCCAGCGCCCATTCGTGCAGCACCGCCCCGTCATTACATTCAAAGCGCCCGCCGACCTTCTGCGTGTCGACCTGCCCCGTCTCCGGATCGCGGAACACCCAGCCGCGCTGCTGCCCGAGCGACAGGCAGTTGTGCCCGGCCAGTTCATCGGGCGTGCACGGCGCGCCGTGGGCGGCCAGATAGGCGGGACTCGCCACCACCATGCGCCGCATTTCCCCGAGCCGGACGCTGACAAGACTGGAATCGCTCAATCCGCCGATGCGGATGGCGCAGTCGATATTTTCAAAAAGCAGATCGACCAGACGATCCGACAAATCGAGATGCACGCTCACCTCGGGATTGGCCTCTATGAAATCGCCGACCAGGGGGGCGACATGGCGGCGGCCGAAACCGGAAGGGGCCGAGAGGCGCAACTGGCCGCTGGCCCGCACGCCGCCGAGGGACACGGCGGCCTCGGCATTGGCCAGATCGTTGATGATTTTCTGGCAATCCTCGAAAAAGGATTGCCCCTCGAAGGTCAGGCTCACGCGGCGCGTCGTGCGCAGCAAGAGCTTGACGCCCAGCCGGGCTTCCAGGGCATCGAGACGCCGCCCGATGATGGCAGGCGTGACCCCCTCGCTGCGCGCCGCGGCGGACAGGCTGCCGCGTGTCGCCACATCGACGAAGGCCGAAATTTGTTTAAAGGCATCCACTGATTACATACTTTTAGTATAAGAATTTACGCCGATTTCGGCGCTTATCTTAGCCGTTTGGTAGCAATAAACTCCACTTCGTTATGAGCCGCCAAAGCCCTCCCCAAAGCCCTTCCCTTTCGCGCTCGCCCCCAACCCTGATGATTAGGAGCCGTCATGAGTCTCAATCTGCCGCAAGGCGTGCAAATCACCGCGCCCATCCAGCCCGAATGGGAATTCATTCTCAGCAGCGATGCGCTGGCTTTCGTCGCCAAGCTGCACCGCGCCTTTGAAGCCCGCCGCCAGGAATTGCTCCAGGCCCGCGTCACGCGCCAGGCGCGCATCGACGCCGGCGAAATGCCGGATTTTCTGCCGGAAACGGCCTCTATCCGCCACGGCGACTGGAAGGTCGCGCCGGTGCCGACGGCCCTGC
>CAZFHE010000370.1:0-4606 GCA_964518615.1 uncultured Dechloromonas sp.
GCCGCGTTGTCGCCGACATGCTGCACCATGGCGCGCAGATCCTTCAGATCGAGCAGCAAGAGGCCCTGATCATCGGCGATCTTGAACACCAGTTGCAGCACGCCGGTCTGGGTATCGTTGAGATTGAGAAGCCGGGCCAGCAGCAACGGCCCCATGTGGGAAATGGTGGCCCGCACCGGCACGCCGCCCTGGCCGAACACATCCCAGAAGGCGACCGGATTGGCGTAAGGCTGAAAGCCCTCCAGCCCGAGTTCGTCGATGCGCCGCATCAGCTTGTCCGATAGCGCGCCAGCGGCGGCCATGCCCGACAGGTCGCCCTTGACGTCCGCCATGAATACCGGCACGCCGATGGATGACAGGCGCTCGGCCATGGATTGCAAGGTCACCGTCTTGCCGGTGCCGGTAGCGCCGGTGATCAGGCCGTGGCGATTGGCCATCTGCGGCAGCAGGGCGGGGTAGCCGTCGGCGGACTTGGCGAGGGTCAGGGGGGCGGACATGGCGCGGCGCTCCTTCGGAAAAATGAGCTTGAAATTGTAGCGCCGGGCGGACAAGACCGGCTGCAATACGAGCCTGACGGGAAGCCGCCGGATGGGTAAAATCCGGGATTCTTCATTATTTTTCATTCAGGAAGTCATCATGGCCGGTCACTCCAAATGGGCCAATATCCAGCACCGCAAGGGTCGCCAGGACGAAAAGCGCGGCGCCATCTTCTCCAGGATCGCCAAGGAAATCACCGTGGCCGCCAAGATGGGCGGCGGCGATGTCGGCTTCAATCCGCGTCTGCGCGTCGCCGTCGACAAGGCCAAGGCCAGCAACATGCCCAAGGACAAGATCGACACCGCCATCAAGAAGGGCACCGGCGAACTCGAAGGCGTCGATTATGTCGAGGTTCGCTATGAGGGCTACGGCATCGGCGGCGCGGCCATCATGGTCGATTGCCTGACCGACAACAAGACCCGCACCGTCGCCGAAGTGCGCCATGCCTTCAACAAGCACGGCGGCAACATGGGCACCGACGGTTGCGTCGCCTTTCAGTTCAAGCACTGCGGCCAGTTGGTCTTTGCCCCCGGCATCGACGAGGCGGCGCTGATGGATGCCGCCATCGAGGCCGGCGCCGAGGATGTGTCGAGCAGCGACGACGGCTCCATCGAGGTCATTACCGGCCCGGGCGATTTCATTGCCGTCAAGGATGCGCTGGAAGCCGCGGGTTTCACGCCGGAATTCGCCGAGGTGACGATGAAGCCGGAAGGCGAGAATCTCCTTGCCGGCGAGGACGCGGCCAGAATGCAGAAGCTGCTCGATGCGCTGGAAAACCTCGACGACGTGCAGGAAATCTATACCACGGCGGTGATGGACGACGAGTAAGGAGTCTGTTGATGAAGCGAATTTTCCTCTTGGGCGCGCTGGCCGCCCTCTGTCTGCCGGCGGCGGCCACGGAACTCTCCTGCCCCGATCTCGCGGCCCTGGTGCAAGTCAATGGCTGCCCGACCGAGGAAGAATTGCAATACACCTATGTCGGCTATTGCAGCGACAATTCCACGGCCTATGGCAACAAGGCGGACCCTTGCGTCGACTATGCCGATTATCGCAAGCTGAAAAATCTCGCGCGCTGGGAATCGGCCGACGGCATGTTCTCCGGCTATCTTTCCTGCGATCTGGCCGAGGCGGACTGGCGCTCACAAAAGCCGACCGGCATCGCGCTCGCCATGCAGGGCAAGATCGCCAGGCTGATTTGCAGCTATCCGCAAAACATCAATCTCACCTACCGCACCCGCGAAAGCTGCACGATAGCGGACGCCAAGGCCTGCGCCGACGACGCCACGGCCTGCCGCGCCACCTGTAACTGAGGGGGCGGCTGGCTCGCAGGCTGTCTGGGAGGCGATCTCGAACCGGCGGCACAACTCCCGCCGGTTTGCCTTCCTACCGGGCCAGCAGGACAAACTCATCTCGTAGGCTCATGGTATCTTTCGCATTCCAAGGCATGGTCGAATTCTCTCGGCAGGAATCCGCCGAAAACGCCAACCGAGTCTCCGCACAGGCGCCGCCTATGTATCTGTAACAATAGAACGTACGCCCGCGCGTCAAGCGCGGAAACTGCGCTTGAGAACAGCGAGACACTGGACTCCAGCCAGAATCGCGCGGAAATAGAAAATGGAATAACAAATTTCCGTGGCCGCCCCCTCCCCCAAGGAAGGCACGCCCCCGGCGATTTTCGCCGTCCGGCTTTGCCCCTGTGGGATAATCCGGCCCTTTTTCACCCTCCCCGGCCAGCATGGCGAACGACGCACCGATCCAGTTCAAGGGCACTACGCTCAAAATCATCCAGACGCAATTACGCAGCGCCGATTTGGCGGCGCTGCACAGGGCGCTGGGCGAACTGACCGGCAATAACGCGGATTTTTTCGAGCAGGAATTGACCCTGCTCGATTTCAGCCTGACCGAGCCGCCGCCGGAGAGTATCGACTGGCCGGCGCTGTGCGCCCTGTTGAAGCGCTCCGGCTTGCAAGCCATTGCCACGCACGGCTTGCCGCCGGGATTGGCGGCATCCAGCCGCGCCGCCGGCTTGCCCACGGCCAACGAGGGGAATATGAGCCGTTCGGCCCCTCCCAGGGCCGCCGAAGCCGTACCGGATACCCCGCCCGCCCCGGCGGAAGCCCCCGCCGCTTTGCCGCCGACGCCCCCCGAAGCGCCGCCGCGCACGGTGATACTCGATAAGCCGCTGCGCTCCGGCCAGCGTTTTTATGCCCGAGGCGGCGATCTGGTGGTCACCGCCATGGTCAGCGCCGGGGCCGAGGTCATCGCCGACGGCAATATCCATGTCTATGCCCCCTTGCGGGGCCGCGCCCTGGCCGGGGCCAGCGGCGACCGGGCGGCGCGCATTTTTACCACCTGCCTTCAGGCCGAACTGGTTTCGGTGGCGGGCCTCTACCGCACGTTCGAGGCGGGCGTGCCCGCCGCGCTGGCCGGCCAGGCGGCCAGCATCGCCCTGATCGGCGAGGCTGGCGAGGCGCGGCTCGATGTCGCGCCCCTGGCGCTGCGCTAGAACATTCCCATTCAATCACTCCAGCGAGAACTATCGTGACCCGTATCATCGTTGTAACTTCCGGCAAGGGCGGGGTCGGCAAGACCACCACCAGCGCCAGCTTCTCCACCGGCCTCGCGCTGCGCGGCTATAAGACGGCCGTCATCGACTTCGACGTCGGGCTGCGCAATCTCGATCTGATCATGGGCTGCGAGCGGCGCGTGGTCTATGACCTGATCAATGTCATCCAGGGCGAGGCGACCCTGACCCAGGCGCTGATCAAGGACAAGCATTGCGCCAATCTTTTCGTGCTGCCGGCTTCGCAGACGCGCGACAAGGACGCGCTGACGGAGGAGGGCGTGGAGCGCGTGATCCAGGAGCTGACCCACCAGGGCTTCGATTTCATCGTCTGCGATTCGCCGGCTGGCATCGAATCCGGCGCGGTGATGGCGCTGACCTTCGCCGACGAGGCGCTGGTCGTGACCAATCCGGAAGTTTCCTCGGTGCGTGATTCCGACCGCATTCTCGGCATTCTGCAAGCCAAGTCGCGACGCGCCATCGAGGGCCGCGAGCCGGTCAAGGAACATCTCCTGATCACCCGCTACTGCCCGACCCGCGTCGAGGCCGGCGAGATGCTGTCCTACAAGGACATCCAGGAAATCCTGCGGGTGCCCATCCTCGGCGTCATTCCGGAAGCGGAAGAGGTGCTGCAAGCCTCCAACCAGGGCGCGCCGGTGATCCATCAGAAGGATACCCAGGCCGCCGAGGCCTATCAGGACGTCATCGCCCGCTTCCTCGGCGAAGACCGGCCCATGCGCTTTGTCGACTATGTGAAGCCCGGCCTCCTGAAGCGCCTGTTCGGAGGCAAGTGACATGTCCTGGTTGCAAAAACTGTTCGGCAACCAGCCGAAAAGCGCCCAGGTGGCCAAGGAGCGCCTGCAACTCATCATCGCCCACGAGCGCGACGGCGGCGTCGGCGACAACGATTTCCTGCCCGACCTGCAACGCGAACTGATCGCCGTGATTTCCCGCTACGTCAGGGTCAATCCCGACGACATCCGCGTCTCGCTGGAAAAGCAGGATCGCTTCGAAGTCCTAGAAGTCAACATCGTTCTTCCAGAAAAGAACTGAGCCGACTAGCATCGGGATTCCGCCCGCAAGGAGAATCCCGATGTCCAGCCTGCTAAAGCCCAGCGAAATCGCCGCCCGTCTGTCCGAGCACGTGATCGGCCAGGAAGCGGCTAAAAAGACGCTGGCCGTCGCCGTGTATGCCCATTTTCGGCGTCAGGCGGCAAGCGCCGGCAGCGGAGTCGAACTGGCCAAGAGCAACATTTTGCTGATCGGCCCGACCGGCACCGGCAAGACCCTGCTCTGCGAAACCCTGGCGCGCGTCCTCGACCTGCCCTTCGTCACCGCCGACGCCACCTCGCTTGCCCAGTCGCGCTTCGTCGGCGACGAAATCGAAGCCATCCTGCAACGCCTGCTCGAACGCGCCGATGACGATGCCGAACGCGCCGCCCACGGCATCGTTTTCATCGACGAAATCGACAAACTGAAGGCCACCGGCGGCGAAGCCCGCGCCAG
>CAZFHE010000371.1:0-15890 GCA_964518615.1 uncultured Dechloromonas sp.
GGAAGCGCCCGCGCCCCCCCCCCCCCGCGCGCCCAGCCCCCCCCCCCCCCGCCACATCCAGGTGAAAGCGCTGCGCATCGTGACCGTCGCCGCCGACTGAAGACTGCCGGCGATGAATACGGTGCGCATCATCGGCGGCAGTTTTCGCCGCCGCCTCTTGAAATTTCCCGATAGCGAGGGTTTGCGCCCAACGCCGGATCGCGTCCGCGAGACGCTGTTCAACTGGCTCGGTCAGACGCTGGATGGCCTTCACTGTCTCGATCTTTTCGCCGGCAGCGGCGCGCTCGGTTTCGAGGCCGCCTCGCGGGGCGCGACGCGAGTGGTGATGGTGGAAAAATCGCCGCGCGTGCTGGCGGCGTTGCAGGAAAACCACGCCTTGCTGCAAAAGCCGCCGGCAGTAGAGATCGTTCGCGGGGATGCGCTACAATATTTGGTTTCGACCAACGCGAAATTCGACCTGATTTTTCTCGATCCGCCCTTTCAATCCGGCTGGATCGGCCGCCTGGAAAGCCTGTTGCCAGCGGTTCTGAACGAGAATGCAGCGATTTACGTCGAGGCCGAACACGAAATCACATCGCTCGGCGACTGGCGGACCCACCGCCAGGGCAAGGCGGGAGAAGTCCATTTTCACTTGTTGCGGCGGACAGCTTGAGCAAACCCGATCATCGCGTTGCGATCTACCCCGGCCCCTTCGACCCGATCACCCGGGGCCACGAAGATCTGGTCCGGCGCGCCGCCAGCCTGTTCGACAAGCTGATCCTGGCCATCGCCGAAAGCCCGGCCAAGCAGCCGCGCTTTTCGCTGGCCGAGCGGGTCGACATGGCGACGGAAGTCCTGTCGGACATCCCCAATCTCGAAATCGTCGGCTTCAATATCCTGCTGATGAGATTCATCCATGAGCGGGGCGCCAAGATTATCGTCCGGGGGCTACGCGCGGTGTCCGATTTCGAATATGAATTTCAGATGGCGGGCATGAACCGCAGCCTCTACCCGGAGATCGAAACCGTGTTTCTGACGCCGGGCGAGCAGTACATGTTCATCTCCGCCACCATGGTCCGCGAAATCGCCCGCCTGGGCGGCGATGTCGGTAAATTTGTGCACCCTTGTGTCGAACAGCGCCTTCGGGCGAAATCCATTGCTTAACCGAAAGAGGAAACGCTATGTCTCTGATTATTACCGACGAATGCATCAACTGCGATGTGTGCGAACCGGAATGCCCGAATGAGGCCATCTCCCAGGGGGACGAGATTTACCAGATCGACCCCGAGAAGTGCACCGAGTGCGTCGGCCACTATGACGAGCCGCAGTGCGTCCAGGTCTGCCCGGTGGATTGCATCCCGAAAGATCCCAGCCGCGTCGAAACCGAAGACGCCCTCTGGGCCAAGTACGAAAAGCTGACCGGCAACAAGCGCCCGTAAACGAGGCCAGCCGCCACACCCGCGCCGGGCGCGGGTTTTTTATTGCCGGTCGAGGATGCCGATATCCATTCAGCGATATCGACTCAGGCGGCTCGGCGCTCCGTCGCCGCGGTCGGCTGCAAGAGTTCGCGGATGCGGCTGGCGATGGCTTCAAGCGCCTCGATCTGCCCTAGCAAGTCCTGCTCGACGCCATCGAGCTCGCCGATCCGGTCTTCCAGCGTGTCGGTTGCCTGGTGAATGCGCTTGATGCTTTCCAGACGCCGCTTCAACTGGATCTGGTGCTCGCGGACCTGGGTTTCCATCGGGGCCATGATGGCCTTGAGCCAGGTTTCGGCATCGCGGTTGGCGTACTCGAAGGCGCGGCGAACCTGCAAGGCCACTTCCTCGAAAAACTTCTGGGTAATGTTCTTCTTGTCCTTGGTCAATAGGCTGACCATGGTGCTCAAGTGGCCGTCGCACCAGGCTTCGAGGCGATCGAGCTCCTTCTCGTAGCGCAGCAGCGAAAAGGCCGTCGGCGTCCCGAGCTTGAGTCCATGCTCGACGGCGAATTTTTTATAGACGGCCTCCATCATCGCCCGGATTTCGCCAATCTCATGGCTAGAGCGGGTCAGGGACTCGCGCGCCCGGCCAAAAAAGCGCTTCATGGCGTCCGCCAGGGACTTGGAGAAGCTCGCGTCGAGCATGACTTCACGGGTTTCGTGCGTCAGTTGGCGCAGGGTATCGAGACCGAGATGGCCGAAGAGCTTGTTGGTCAGGGTCGAGAACACGCTGCGCACGGCGTAATAGCGTTGCAGGCCGGCCTCGAACTCGTCCTTCTCGGCGCGCACCTTGCCCATCATGTATTCGACGACGCCCCGGTTCTTGCCGCGCAATTCGGTCAGTTCGGTCAATTGCTCGCGCAGGCCGGCCAGACGCGCCTCAAGGAGGCCGCGAACGCTCCCGCTGACGACGTTGAACTCGCTCTCGGTATTGTCGCGGACGATATCGCGCTTGGCCGGAATCAGCTCATTGGACAATGCCGCCTCCAGGCGTTCCAGCCGGCTGCGCTCAAGAAGCGCCGCATCGCCATTGATCTTGGCGACCAGGCCCTTCTGCGCCGATACCGGAAAAACCTGGCCCGGCGGCAAATCGAGCAGGCCCGCGCTGGTATCGACCTGACGCTGAATCTCGGCGTCGATTTCCTCCAGGGTTTTCAGTTCGTCCCATTGCCCGTCGATCTTGTTGAGCACCACCATGCGGCCGCGCCGGGCGGTGCCGCCGGCGCAAATGTGGTCGCGCCAGATGAGCATGTCCGACTGCGTGACGCCCGTGTCGGCGGCGAGAATGAAGAGCACCGCATGGGCGTTCGGCAACAGCGACAGGGTCAGTTCCGGCTCGGCGCCGATGGCGTTGAGGCCGGGGGTGTCCAGAATGATCAGGCCCTGCTTTAGCAAGGGATGCGGAAAATTGATGATGGCGTGACGCCAGCGCGGTATTTCGACCCGGCCATCGTCGCCGACCCGGTAGAAATCGAGATCGTCGGAGCCGACCGCGAAGCCCAGGCGGGTCGCCTCCTCGGGCGGGACCCGGATGGTCTCGCTGACCTGGCGCAGCGCCTCCTGCATCGCGTCCGGCGCATCGACCGCCAGATTGATGATTTTCCACTCATCCGGGAAACGCTTGTATTCGGTGACGCCGGAATTGGTGGCGCGCGTCTCGATGGGCAAGAGTTCGATGGAGGGCGGCTTGCCCGCGTCGTACAAGAGCTCGGTCGGACACATCGTGGTCCGGCCGGCCGACGAGGGCAGCATCCGGGCGCCATATTCGGCGAAAAAAATGGCATTGATCAATTCCGACTTGCCGCGCGAGAACTCGGCGACAAAGGCGACATTGAGGCGATCTTCGCGCAAGCGTTCGAGCAACTGGGTCAGGCGCAGGTCGGCCTGGGCGTCGGACAACTCGTTTTCGTTAAGCCACTGCTGAAACTCGCCGACATGGGACGACAGACCGGCGCGCCAGGTGGTATAGGCGGCGAATTGATTGACTAGCGACATACCCTGCCCCAAGGAAAAGTACGGAATCTTCAATTTAGCATGAAATCAGCGACTTGCAGCCAGCAAGTATAACGAATTTGATGAATTTATAACTCAGGATACGGGCCGAGTCCGTCGGGCGCGATCACGGCCCGCAACACGCATTGCGCGTCGCCCCCCCGGATGCGCCTGGAGAGCCACCACAAAGCCCCTTTCCGGATGCTCCACCCGGCCTCGAAACCCGCCAGCACAAGCGCCGCCAGACGGCCCAGCGCAGGCTGGTGGCCGACCAGCAGCACGGCACCGCCGCCCCCCGGCCAGCCGGAAGCGGCGATCAGGTCAGATGCGCAGGCCTCGGGAGCGATCCGCCCCTCGATCTCGAAAGGCAGTTGCAAGGCCGTGGCTGTCTGCCGCGCGCGCGCCGCCGGACTGACCAGAATGCGCAGCCCTTTGGGCTGATGCGCCCTGATCCAGGCCGCCATGGCCTTGGCCTGACGCCGGCCCCGCTCGGTCAGGGGACGCGCCAGATCATCCTCGCCCTCTTCGGCTTCGGCATGACGCCATAACAACAGATCCATGCGCCCTGCCCCGGGCCAATCCGCCATGCCGCCCTCCGTTTGTTGGCCCGCGATGGCGGCAGTATAGGCCGCTTTCCGAAAGGCAAGGCCTACGCCAAGCCTTCAGTTTTCGCCCTCGGGCGGCGTCGCCGCCGTCTCTGGCAGACGCCGGGGCATCAGGAAGCTGCGTGGTTCGGTCAAGAAGCGCCGGCCGATGGCGCGCGCCAGCGGCCCCCAGTGGGTGAAGCGGATGCGTCGCGCGCCAAGCGCCGTGCGTAGCGCCAGGGCGAAACTGACCGCGAGATTGGTCAGTCCGATCGCGGCGATGCCGAGGGCGGCCCAAAGCAGGGCGCGTAGCGGCAGGTCGAACTCGAAGCTCTGTAGCGCGTAACCGAGATTGGCGCTGGCGAAGGCGATATGGCGGATATCCAGCGGCAGGCCCAGGATGGTGCCGATGACGCCGGTCGAGCCGAGCATGCAACCAAACAAAAAGTTGCCCATGATGCCGCCGAGGTGATTTTCGATGTAGTTGCCGATACGCTGCGCGCGCTCCGCCCCGGCGAGACGGCACAGCCAGGAGAGGCGGCCGATGCGCCGCCCGAGATCGGCATAGGCGGCCCGGTTGTCGAAATAGCCCGAAATCAGGCCGGACAAAAAGAGGTAGAAACCGGCGATGGCGGCATGCGGAATGGCCCAGCTCAAGGGATCGAGATCGGCAAGCAGATGCCCGCCCTTTTCCGGCGGAATCGGCGGGCTGCCGCCAAGCCAGGCCAGGCCCGCGGCGACGGCGATGGCCACCGGCAGCGCGACCATCACATTGCCGGCAATGGCCGCCAACTGGCTGCGCGTCACCGCGGAGACGACATCGACCACGCGTTCGAGATCGGCGGCGCGGTTGGGCTTGAGGTCGCCCAGGAGGCTCGCCAGCGTCTGCGCCGTCATCGCCGGCTGTTTGGTGGCGACGGTCATGCCGAACAGAAAAATGACGACAAAGCCGAGGCCATAGATCATGCTGAACAGAAAGGCCTCGACGAATAGCGGCGCGTTCAGACCGCCCGCGAAAATCTTGAGTAGCGCCATGACGCCGATCAGCGCGCCCGCGCCGGCCGCCGACAGCCACATCTGGCGGTAATCGGCCGGCGTGTCGCAAATATAGTGCTCGCCGGAGCGGGCGGCGTTTTCGGTCACGCGCACGGCCAAAAGGCGCGACAACTGGTCCATGTAGAAGCCCAGGCTGTTGCGCCGGTTCTCGGCGAGGAAGGCGGCGTGGGCAAAGCTCGCCAGCCCGCTGATGGCCTCCTGGCGGATGCGCTGGTCGTGGCCGCCGGCGAGAATGGCGACCAGATCCCGCAGGCGCTCCAGGCTCTGCTCGCTGCGCAGCAGCAGATAAGAGAGGTGCAGGCTGGTGCCGACGGTCAGCGCGCGCCGCCGGATGCGCTGCAAGGCCTTGCCGCACTGATCGGCGATGACCAGCAACTGGCTGCCATCGTCGACCTCCTGACCCGGCTCATCGAGGGCGCGGCGCAGCGTGGCGGCGAATTCCAGCGCCTCGGCCGACAGCGCGATGAAGCAGGGCGTGTTGTCGTCGAAATCGGGCGCGGCGCGCATCAGCTCGCTTTCGACCCCCAAGCCGCTGACGCGGTGGGCAAGCAGCAGCACGGCATCGAGCATCTGCTCCTCGATGGCGCGCCAGTCGATGCCCTGCATCTCCTCGGTCGGCGCGATGAGGATCCATAGCTGCCGGCTCTGCTCGCTGGTGGCCGCCTCCAGCCAGCGCCAGTCGTCGGGGCGGTCGAAAATGACGTGCAGGCAATCCTTCAGACGCCGCTCGTCGGGCGCTTCGGGCAGCAGGCGATGGCCAATGATGCGCCACCATTCGGAGAAAAAGCCGGTGCCGGGCAAGATGCCGCTATCGGTGAAAAAGGTGACCAGGCGGCGGGTGGCCAGAAAATGCACGACATGGCGGCGAAAGGCCAGACGCAGCGGCGCGTCGGCTTCGAGGCGATCGAGCATCAGCGCGTAGCGCTCGCCGCTGCCGCCATTGGCTCCCTGGCTCGGACGGATCGCCCCGACCAGCCGGCGCAGCAGCGCCAGGGTATCCGCCTCCGGGTCGCGAAAAGCCTCCAACGCGGCAACAAGCGCCGCCTCGCCGGACGCGGGTGTGGCAAAGCCTTGGCGCAGGCGGGCAATAATTTTTTTCATGAAAACGCTGTGGAAATGGACATCAGCGCCTATGATAATTGACCGCGCAAGCCCTGATTAGACCAAAAATTTTGGCAAACTTGGCGATTTTCTGTACATTAACCGGCTGATAACAACACACATGGAGTCCACACCATGAGTAACAAAGGGCAACTGCTACAAGACCCCTTCCTCAACGCGCTGCGCCGCGAGCACGTTCCCGTCTCGATCTATCTGGTCAATGGCATCAAATTGCAAGGTCAGGTCGAATCCTTTGATCAATACGTCGTGCTCTTGAAAAACACGGTC
This sequence comes from uncultured Dechloromonas sp., assembly GCA_964518615.1. GTDB lineage: Bacteria > Pseudomonadota > Gammaproteobacteria > Burkholderiales > Rhodocyclaceae > Azonexus. The sequence goes on from CAZFHE010000371.1 coordinate 6,478, forward strand.
ACCCAGATGGTCTACAAGCACGCCATCTCGACGGTCGTGCCTGCCCGTCCGGTCAGTCTGCAACAGCCCGAGCCGGCGGCCGAACAATAAAGCCGCACGCCCAGCCCGCCCTCCCGGCGGGCCGCTCTTTCTCCCCGGAATCTGTCGATGTTTGAACGTCCTGCCGCCGGTGAACGCGCGGTGATCGTTCAGCTCGACTTCGGTCAGCCCGATCTCGCCGATCAACTGGAAGAATTGCGCCTCCTGACGGAATCGGCTGGCGGCCTCGTCGTCGCCGAAGTGTTTGGCCGGCGGCACAGCCCCGATCCCAAAAGCTTCGCCGGCAAGGGCAAGGTGCAGGAAATCGCCGCCATGCGGGCGGCCTGCGACGCCGATCTGGTGATTTTCAATCACGAGCTGTCGCCCATCCAGGAGCGCAATCTCGAGCGCGAACTCCAATGCCGCGTCATCGACCGGACCAGCCTGATTCTCGATATTTTCGCGCTGCGCGCGGCCAGCGCCGAAGGCAAGTTGCAGGTCGAGCTCGCGCAATTGGAACACCTCTCCACCCGCCTGGTGCGGGGTTGGACCCACCTGGAGCGCCAGCGCGGCGGCATCGGTCTGCGCGGGCCGGGCGAAAAGCAACTGGAAACCGACCGGCGGCTCCTCGGCAACCGCGTCAAGCTGCTGAAGGAGCGCCTCGCCCGTCTGTCGCGCCAGCGCGGCGTGCAACGCAAGGCGCGCATGCGCGGCGACGTGCTCAATGTGTCCATCGTCGGCTACACCAATGCCGGCAAGTCCACGCTGTTCAACGCCCTGACCCATGCCGGCGTCTATGCCGCCGACCAGTTGTTCGCAACCCTGGATACGACCTCGCGCAAGCTGTGGGTGGCGGGCGGCGGCAATATTGTCATTTCCGATACTGTCGGCTTTATCCGCGATTTGCCGCATGCGCTGGTCGATGCCTTCCATGCCACGCTGGAGGCGGCCATTGACGCCGACATCCTGTTGCATGTGGTGGATTCCGCCAACCACGCCCGCGAGGAGCAGATGGCCGAGGTCGACAAGGTGCTAGCCGAAATCGGCGCCGGACACTTACGCCAGTTGATCGTCTGGAACAAGATCGACCTGACCGAGGCGGCCCCGGGAATCGAGCGCGACGAGTATGGTAATATCGCGCGCGTTCGTCTCAGCGCGCGCACGGGAACAGGCCTCGATTCCTTGCGCGAATCGCTGGCCGAATATGCCAATCTCAAATCCGAGGCGCGCCGCAAGGAACTGGCCGAAGCGGCGCTCAACACCCAACACGATTTCATCTGATAGAAGAATCCCGATACCCATGATTCCAACGCTCGGTATTTTCATGTCGCTCAATGATCCCCAATGGGGCAACCGGGGCGGCGGCGACGGCAACTCCGGCGGCGGTCCGCGCCGCCCCAACGACGGTCCGCCGGATCTCGAAGAATTGTGGCGTGACCTGAATCGCAAGCTCACCCCCCTCTTCGGCAAGAAGGGCGGCGGCGGCGGCAATGGCGGCGACGGCCCGCGCCTGCCCGACATGGATTTCAGTCCCAAATTCATCGGCGGCGGCGTCGGCCTCCTGGTAGGCCTCGTCGCCCTGATCTGGCTGGCTTCCGGTTTCTATATCGTGGATGCCTCGCAGCGCAGCGTGGTCTTGCAATTTGGCCGCTATCTGGAAACCACCGAGCCCGGCCTGCGCTGGCGTCTGCCCTTCCCCTTCCAGTCGCACGAACTGGTTGACCTGTCCGGCGTGCGCACGCTGGAAATCGGCTATCGCGGCAGCCAGAGCAATCAGGTGCTCCGGGAAGCCCTGATGCTGACCGATGACGAAAACATCGTAAACATCCAGTTCGCCGTCCAGTGGATACTCAAGGATCCGGTCGAGCACCTGTTCAATAACCGTAGTCCCGAAGACGCTGTCAAGGGAGCGGCCGAGTCGGCGATTCGCGAAATTGTCGGCAAGAGCCAGATGAATTTCGTGCTCTACGAGGGCCGCGAGCAAATCGCCACCCATGCCGCGCAATTGATGCAGGATATTCTCGATCGCTACAAGAGCGGCATCCTGATTTCCAAGGTGACGATGCAAAACGCCCAGCCGCCGGAACAGGTGCAGGCGGCCTTCGACGATGCGGTCAAGGCGGGCCAGGACCGCGAGCGGCAGAAGAACGAAGGCCAGGCCTACGCCAATGACGTGATTCCGCGCGCCCGAGGCACGGCGGCCCGTCTGATCGAGGAAGCCAACGGCCACCGGCAACGGGTGATCGCCACCGCCGAGGGCGATAGCGCGCGCTTCCGCCAGGTTCAGAGCGAATACGCCAAGGCCCCGGAAGTCACGCGCCAGCGCATGTATCTGGAAACCATGCAGCAGGTTTATGCCAATACCACCACGGTGCTGATTGATGCCAAGGGCAATGGCAATCTCCTGTATCTGCCGCTGGACAAGCTGATGCAGGCGGCAGCCGGCATTCCGGCGGGCGACATCGCCTTGCCGGGCCGGGCCGGGCCGCCGCCGGGGGCCGAAGCGCCGCTGCAAATCGAAAGGCCGCAGGGCGGCGCGTCGTCGTCGGGCGCCTTGCGCTCGCGTGATCGGGAGATTCGTTGATGAGTTCACATTTGAAAAACGCCCTGGGCATCCTCGCCGTCACCGCGCTGCTGGTGCTGTCCATGTCGATGTTTACCGTCGATCAGCGCCAGTTCGCGCTGGTCTTCCAACTGGGCGAGGTCAAGCGGATCATCGACAAGCCGGGCCTCAATTTCAAGATTCCGCTCATCCAGAATGTGCGCTATTTCGAGCGCCGCATCATCACGCTGGACAACGACGAGCCGGAGCGCTTCATCACCTCCGAAAAGAAAAACGTGCTGGTCGATTCCTTCATCAAGTGGCGCATCATTGATCCCAAACTGTTCTACATCTCGGTCGGCGGCGACGAAACCCGCGCCCGCACCCGCCTGAACCAGACGGTCAATGCCGGCCTGCGCGAGGAATTCGGCAAGCGCACCGTGCATGACGTGGTTTCCGGCGAGCGCGACAAGATCATGGAAGAAATGCGCGTCAAGGCCGATGCCGACGCCCGCCGCATCGGCGTGGAAATCATCGACGTGCGCTTAAAGCGCGTCGAGCTGCCGACCGAGGTCAGCAGCACGGTGTTCAGCCGGATGGAATCCGAGCGCAAGCGGGTCGCCAATGAGCTGCGCTCGGAAGGCGCGGCCGAGGCCGAGAAAATTCGCGCCGACGCCGACCGCCAGCGCGAGGTCATCATCGCCGATGCCTATCGCGACGCCCAGAAAATCAAGGGCGAGGGCGACGCCAAGGCCGCCGCCATCTATGCCGCCGCCTTCAACCAGAGTCCGTCCTTCTATGCCTTCTACCGCAGTCTGGAAGCCTACCGCGGCAGCTTCAACAACAAGGGCGACATGCTGGTGCTTGAGCCGGGTTCCGATTTCTTCAAATTCATGAAAAACCCCGGACAGAGCAGCGCCAAATGACCACCACGCTGTTGCTGGCCCTGGCGCTGATGCTGGTGCTGGAAGGGGCGATGCCCTTTATCGCCCCGACCGCCTGGCGCGAGACCTTTCGCCGCCTGATCCAATTCTCGGACGGGCAGATTCGCTTCGTCGGCCTGACCTCGATGCTGATTGGTCTTGCCCTCATCCTGATCCTGACATGAACTGGCTGCTGCCCGAATACATCGCCGATGCGCTGCCGGCCGAAGCCGCGCGCATCGAGCGCCTGCGCCGCCGGGTGCTCGACCATTTCAAGCTCCGTGGCTTCGCCTACGTGATGCCGCCCATGCTCGAATATCTCGATTCGCTGCTGACCGGCGCGGGACAGGATCTGAAACTCCGAACCTTCAAGCTGGTCGATCAGATCTCGGGGCGCACCATGGGCGTGCGCGCCGATATCACCCCGCAGGCGGCGCGCATTGATGCGCATCTGCTCAACCATCAGGGCGTGACCCGGCTGTGCTATTGCGGCAGCGTGCTGCACACCTTGCCCGCCAGCGTTTTCGCGGGCCGGGAGCCCTTGCAGATCGGGGCCGAACTGTACGGCTATGCCGGCATCGAGGCCGATCTCGACATCATCCGCCTGCTCGCCGGCGCTTTTGCCGCGATCGAGCTGCCGCTGGCCCGCATCGATCTGGGCCATGTCGGCATTTTCCGCGCCCTGGCAAAGGCCGCGGGCCTGCCGCCGGAGGCCGAGGACAATTTGCTCGATCTTCTTCAGGCCAAGGATGTGCCGGGCCTGGCCGAGGCCTCTTCGACGCTCGCCTCGCCGTGGCGCGAGGCGCTACTGGCGTTGCCGCGGCTCTATGGCGGCATCGAAGTGATCGACCGGGCCGAGAGCGAACTGCCCGCCCTGCCGGCCATCACCGCCGCGCTCGACGGCTTGCGGCACATCGTTGCCGAAGCGCCGGAATTGCCCCTGTCGGTCGATCTGTCCGATCTGCGCGGCTACCACTATCACAATGGCGTCGTGTTTGCCGCCTACAGCCCCGGCTACCCGGCGGCGATCGCCTTGGGCGGGCGCTACGACGGCGCGGGTCAGGCCTTTGGCCGGGCCCGTCCGGCCACCGGCTTTTCGCTGGATTTGCGCGAAGCGGCGCGCCTCACGCCCAGCGCGCGCGCATCGGGCGCCATCCTGGCCCCGGCGGCAGCCGACCCGGTTTTGTCGGCCCGGATTGCCAAGCTGCGCGACGAGGGCGAAATCGTCATCGAACTGCTGCCGGGCGAGACGAGCTGCGAAGGGCTGCGCTGCGACCGCAAATTGGTCCGCGTCGGCGAATGCTGGATTATCGAAGCAATACAAGAGGATTAACACATGGCCAAGAATGTCATCGTCGTCGGCACCCAGTGGGGCGACGAGGGAAAAGGGAAGATCGTCGATTGGCTGACCGATCACGCCAAGGGCGTGGTCCGCTTCCAGGGCGGCCACAATGCCGGTCACACGCTGGTGGTTGGCGACAAGGTCTATAAGCTCAATCTGGTGCCCTCGGGCATCGTCCGCGATGGCATCGACTGCTATATCGGCAACGGCGTGGTGCTCGACATCCATCACCTGATCGGCGAAATCGCCGAACTGGAAAAGGGCGGCATCGACGTCCGCGCGCGCCTGAAAATCAGCCCGGGCTGCCCGCTGATCCTGCCCTATCACTCGGCCGTCGATCAGGCGCGCGAAAACGCCAAGGGCAGCGACAAGAAAATCGGCACGACCGGCAAGGGCATCGGCCCAGCCTACGAGGACAAGGTGGCGCGGCGCGGCCTGCGGGTCTATGACCTCTTCCACCCGGCGCGTTTCGCCGAGAAACTGAAGGAAGTCCTCGACTATCACAATTTCGTGCTGACCCAGTGTTTCAAGTCCGATCCGGTCGACTTCCAGTCCGTCTACGATCAGGCCATGGCCGATGCCGAAATCATCAAGCCGATGGTGGTCGACGTCTCGGCGGCGCTGTACGACGCCCACAAGGCCGGCCACAACATGCTGTTCGAGGGCGCCCAGGGCACGCTGCTGGATATCGACCACGGCACCTATCCCTTCGTCACCTCGTCCAACTGCGTCGCCGGCCAGGCGGCCGCCGGGTCGGGCATCGGTCCGGGCCAACTGCATTACGTGCTGGGCATTACCAAGGCCTATTGCACGCGCGTCGGCGGCGGCCCCTTCCCGAGCGAACTCGATATCGACACCGAAGGCACGCCCGGCCACCAGATGTTCTCGGTCGGCAAGGAATTCGGCACCGTCACGGGCAGAAAGCGCCGCTGCGGCTGGTTCGACGCCGCGCTCTTACGCCGCTCGGCGCGCATCAACGGCCTCACGAGCCTGTGCATCACCAAGCTCGACGTGCTCGACGGCCTCAAGGAAATCAAGATCTGCACCGGCTACCGCCTCAATGGCAAGGTGATCGACCTCCTGCCCATCGGCGCTGACGAGGTGGCGGGCTGTGAGCCGATCTACGAAACCATGCCCGGCTGGGAAGGTTCGACCTTCCGCGTCAAGCGCTGGGACGATCTGCCCGTCAATGCCCAGGCCTATCTGAATCGCCTGGAAGCGCTGTGCGAGGTGCCGGTCGCCATCGTCTCGACCGGCCCGGAGCGCGACGAAACCATACTCAAGGATCACCCCTTCAAGTGATCCGCCTTGGGTTTCGGGACGCAAAAAAAACCGCCGGCATTCGCCGGCGGTTTTTTATTTGGCAAGCCGCCCGACGCGGCTTCTTGGCGCTTCTTGGCTTTACTGCGCCTGATCCGCCATCATCTGGCAGTAGCTCAGGGCTTCCGCCTTGGCTTCCGCCACGGTCCCCGCGCCATATCCCGTCCGGACAATATCCCGGGCGATATCCGGATAGGGGCCGGACATCTCGGTTTCCTGGTTATCCACGTCCCCAAGCAATTGTTCCAGCGAGCGCCTGCCAGATACCTTGGCATAGAAAGCCGTTGCCGCAATCCGCTCGGATACGCCACAGGGCTTGGCGCCCAGTCCGAGATCCTTCACCGTAATGGGAGAGGAGGACTTGTCGGCGCGCTTTTTCTTATCCGCGGCCGGCTTGCACTCGACCTTGCCATTCCGGGCTTGCGAGCACTTGAAGGTTTGATTGTCGCAGGTCGCCGTCCATGTATCGTCGGACATCCGTTTTTCATCGTTCTCCCCCCAGGCAAGATCGCCAATATGCACCGTGTAGGGATAGCAGCCCGTGGCCACCGCTGTCGGCTCCTGCTTCGGAATGGCGCATCCGGCGAGCATTGCCGCCACGGCCAGGGCCGCCGCCACTTTCAGTTTTGCGTTCATGTTTCCCTCCCTCATCGCTTAATGTCTCAGTGTCGCTGAAATCCGGAAAACTTGTCAAACCAGGAGCATGCTTCAAACCCGTCCTATCCACGGCGGCAAGAACTAGCGCGCCAATCGAGCGAAGCCAGATAGCAAAAAACCGGCTCGTGGCCGGTTTGTTTTGCGGAACAACTCAGCAAATCGAGGAACAATGTTAGCATTCACTCTTGCTGAATCGCTGGTGCCCAGGAAGGGACTCGAACCCCCACGGAGTTACCCGCTAGTACCTGAAAACAGCGGCAAACGGCTTAACCGCGCCGCTTTCCGGCTGTTTTGTTTCCGCAATCTCAAACATCGACCATGCCGCCAGTTCTGCGTTTTTCAGGAATTGCGGAAACTTTCCGGCCGCGTGCGCCAGTGTAGTGCTCAGTCATTGCTTGGCTCTTGTGGCCGAGCAAATCCTGTGCCGCGTCAAGCCCTCTCTGGTCGCGCAGGTCGGTTCCCGCTTTGCGACGCAGGTCTCGAAACTGAAAGTCTCTCCCGGAGATCCCGGCAGCGGCCCGCGCCTTCTCAAACCGTGATCGCAGCATGGCCTTGGTCATTTTCTTGCCGCGCTCATTGACAAGCATCCACGTCGAGACGACTTTGAACTTTGCCTTGCGCTCCTTGATTCGCGCAATCAGGTCTTCGAGCGGCCCTTGTAGCTCGATGCGCTGTACGGTTCCGGTTTTGCTTTGACGGTACTCAAGGTGGCCGTCCCGAAGCTTGACAAGTTCCATGTCAAGAAGATCGCCCGGCCGCTGGCCGATGTAGTAGGCAAGATCAATGGCATCCTTGAGGTCTTGTGGCGACTTTTCATAAACGGCCTCAAGCATGTCATCGTGGATGTAGACGTGCTTGCGACCGAGCAATTTCTTTTGCTTGACGGCACCCGCCGGGTTGAACCGGCAGAAATCGCGCTCGATAGCCCAGTTGTAGAGCATTGAGAGCACCGCCCTCTCGCGAAGCGCCCGGTGTTTGGACTCCTTCCCGCGCTTGTCGATGTAGAGGGTGACGTGTGACGGCTTGAGTTCGTCAAGCGGGGCGTCCCCGAAATGCTCCATTAGCTTGCTGAACGCATAGCGGTAGTCGGCCTGCGTCCCGCTGCTGACTGCCTCGAATTGATCGCAGCACGAATATTTCGAGATCAGCCAACCAACGGTCAATTGCTCTGTTGGTTTTGCCTGATGCAGCTCCGCCCACCGCTGTACCGCGAGGACATAATCTGTCCCGAGCGGAATCTCACGCCGAGGCCTTCCGCCAGAGTCATAGAGGTAATAGGTCGTCGATCCCCGGAGCCGTGCCCGCATGCGCGGCGGCAGATTCAGGTTTTTGCTTGGCTTCCTGCCCATGACGGCTCCCACGTGGCATTGTGTGCGGCCTTTGCCTTAGCTCGCCCACCCTCCAGAATGGCGCGAGCCACTTTCGGGTGGCCGGCGGCATTGACATAAAATGGAATCCCTTGACGCTTGAGCATGACGACTTGTTTGGTTGGCCGCTTGTAGCCCGTCAGTTCGGCGATTTCGGCATTTGTCAGAAACATCCTGTCTCCCGACGAATCGACGACGATGCCGGTGGCACCATGACCACTAATGCTTGTTCACTACCATATCTGTCAAACATCGTGCAACTCACGACACTACGCCAGCCATCGATCAAACCCTCGGCATGAAGCTGTCGGATCGTCGGCAGCAATTCGGGCATGTGTTCGAGTACGAATTGCCGGTTGTTCTCGGCGCGGTCCTTCTCGGTCTCTGTCAGCTGGCGGGCCGGCTGCGGCGTCACGGCGTTCGCCACTGGCGAGGCGCGGCCTTTCATGGCTGCGTATGACGTCATGCCGCCATCCTCTCCGCGCCGATCCGCTCAACCTGCTCAATGCGCTCCCCGATCCAGCGCATCACCGGCACGGCCATCGAGTTGCCGAGCGCCTTGTAGCGCGGGCCGTCTTGGCATTGACCGGCGGGCTTGCCGCGGTACGGAATCAACGTGTAATCGTCCGGAAAGCCTTGCAGGCGCTCGCATTCGCGCGGCGTCAGGCGGCGCACCTGATTCGCGGTTGCGACGCATGGCGCGGAATCGCCTTTGCCCGTTTCGCCGGATTGCGCATTCAGCGCGCTGACGATATCGCCCATGTCGCCGCGCCCGTTACGGGCGATGCGCGGCTGGAAGCCGTAGGCCACTGCGGTTGGGTTTTCTGCGCATAGCGACGGACAGAGATTCTCGGCGCTGGCGCATTGCGTGCCGGACAGGGTCGCCGGGAAGGCCACCGGCACCAGCGGTGTGCCTCGGCCCGTGCCGTCATCGCTGGCGTCGAAGCCGTCGCTGCGCAGGGTGTGGGCGATCAGCGTTTCGGTTTCAAAGTCAATCCGGCCCATGCCGCCGGCGTTGAGGCAGTGGGAGATGTCGCCGGTCGAGGCGATCAGTCCGCCGTCGCGGTCGGTTCCGAGTCCGCCACCGCCGCGAGTGCGCGCCACAAGTGTGGGGGCAGCGTTTTGCCCCGCTTGTCGGCTCGGCGCAGGATGCCACGACAGGCTGTGGCGCTCAAAAAGTGCCGCCGCGGCACGTCGCCAGTCTCCAAGATATCCGACAACGAACACACGGCGGCGGCGCTGGG
>CAZFHE010000372.1:0-10006 GCA_964518615.1 uncultured Dechloromonas sp.
CACGGCTTCGAGCGCATCTTCCCAGCCGGCCTCGACATGGATTTTCTGCCACAGGGGCGGCGCATCTTCCAGGCCATGACGGCGCAGCCATTCCGGCAGCTTGCCGGCCGCCTGGGTCTTGGCCTGCATTTGTTCCAGCGCCGCCCGGCGCGCCTGACCAGCGGCCAGTTCGCGCTCCAGGCGCTGACATTCGCCCTGGGCCGCCTTGCGCCGCGCATCGAGCTGCGGCAATTCCTCCTGCAATTGCTGAAGATGCTCCTGGTCGCCGGCCAGTTCCTCGCGCAGCAATTCGAGTTCTTCTTCCTTTTCGGCCAGCGCGAGCTCGTCCGGCGCATCGCCAAAAGTTTCGTCGCGCAGGCGCTCGCGGCGCAAGACGATGGCTTGCAGCGCGCGCTGGGCATGCGCCTTGTGCGTCTGCTCGACTTCCAGCTTCTGCTCGCCGTTGGCCGTGCGCGCCTTCAGGCGCTGCAATTCTTCTTGCGCCTGGGCGTGGTCTTCCTCGACCTGGGGCGCGATATTCATTTGCTCCCGCAGGCGCGCGTCGGCTTCTTCCACGCGCTGCCGGGTGATTTCCTGCAATTCCTCCCACTTCTGGCGATCTTCGCCCAACTTTTCGGCGGTCTCCGTCCAGTGTTTGAGTTCGTCCTCCAGTTGCACCAGCCGCGCTTCCAGCTGGCTGCGCGATTCGCGGCGATGGCGGATTTCCGCTTCCAGCCGGGCGACTTCGGCATTGGCCGCGTACATGTCGCTTTGCGCCTGATGCAGCGCATCGCCCGCGGCGAAATGCGCTTCGCGGGTTTCTTCGGCGCGCGCCTCGGTTTCGCGTAGCGCGGCATTCTCGGCTTCGAGCTCGGTGACGGCGCGCTCGATGTCGAGCGCCAGGCGCTGCCGCTCGGCCTCGGCCTCGCGCCGTCTCAAGAGCCACAAGAGTTGCTGGCGCTTCAGCAGTTGTTCATTGAGCGCCTGATAGCGGCGCGCCACCTCGGCCTGGGCTTCCAGACGCGCCATCTGGTGAGCGAGTTCCTCGCGGATATCCTCGACGCGCAGCAGATTTTCGCGGGTGTCCTCCAGCCTGCCCTGGGTTTCCTTGCGCCGCTCCTTGTAACGTGTGACGCCGGCGGCCTCTTCGAGAAAGACGCGTAAATCGTCGGGCTTGGCCTCGATGATGCGCGAAATCATGCCCTGGCCGATGATGGCGTAGGCGCGCGGCCCAAGGCCAGTGCCGAGAAAGAGGTCGGTGATGTCCTTGCGCCTGACCTTGAGATTGTTGATGAAGTAGTCCGACTGGCCCTGCCGGGTCAGCACGCGCTTGACCGACAGTTCGGCGTATTGCGACCACTGGCCCAGGGCGCGGCCGAGCGTATTGTCGAAAATCAGCTCCACCGAGGCGCGCGACACCGGCTTTCGATTCGTCGAGCCATTGAAAATGACGTCCTGCATCGACTCGCCGCGCAATTCCGAAGCTTTCGACTCGCCCAGCACCCAGCGCACGGCATCCATGATGTTGGATTTGCCGCAGCCATTCGGGCCGACGACGCCGACCAGCTGCCCGGGCAGGGCGACGGCGGTCGGATCGACGAAGGACTTGAAGCCGGCGAGTTTGAGTCGGGTCAGGCGCATGCGCGAGGCTGGCCGGGAGTTGGGGGCCGTATGATAGCATCGGCTGCACTGACAGCCCTTCCAGCAGGCAGACCATGGATCCGGAAGATCTCTTTCTTGCCCGCGCCGTCGAACTGGCCCGCGCCGGCAGCGAACGCGGCGACGGCGGCCCTTTCGGCGCGCTTGTCGTGCGCGATGGAAAAATCCTCGCGGAAGCCTGGAACCGCGTGGTCGTCGGCCGTGACCCCACCGCCCATGCCGAAATGGGCGCCATCCGCGCCGCCTGCGCCGGTCTCGGCTCTTTCCATCTGCCCGGCGCTGTTCTCTACGCGTCCAGCGAGCCTTGCCCGATGTGTCTCTCGGCCGCCTACTGGGCGCGCATCGAGCGCATCGTCTTTGCCAACAGCCGCCTTGATGCCGCCGCCATCGGCTTTTGCGACGACGCGCTATACGATGAATTGAATCGCAGCTGCCGCGAACGCAGCATCATCATGGAACACCGGCCGCTGCCGGGCGCGCTGGAACCGATGCGCGCCTGGGCCGACAATCCGCGCCATACGCTGTATTAGCGCACCGCCAGCCATGGGAGAGCGCACGAGAAACCGACGCCGGGCAAGCTTCCCGTTTTCGGCGATAATCGGGCTTTCCCGTCACCGGCATCGCAATCCCCTCTCGCCCAACGGTAGTCCGAGAAACCCTTCATGAACCATACGCTGCAAGTGCAAATCATCCTCAACGAATTGCTGCGCGCAAAGGTCTCGCCATGATCCTCGACAAACTGTTCCAACTGATGTCGGAAAAGCAGGCGTCGGATATTTTCATCTCCGCCGGCGCTCCGATCCACATCAAGATCCAGGGCAGCACCATGCCGGTAAATCAGCAGGTCATGCTGCCCGACATGATCGACAAGATCGCCTATGAGCTGATGTCGCCGGAGCAGATCAAGACTTTCGAGACGACCTGGGAAATGAACCTTTCTTTCGGGGTTCCGCAGGTCGGCAATTTCCGCGTCAATATTTTCCGCCAGCGCGGTTCGACCAGCATCGTGATCCGCTTCATTCTCGGCAACATCCCGCCCTTGAACGAACTCGGCCTGCCCTCCTTGCTCGCCGAACTGATCATGGAAAAGCGCGGCCTGATCCTGATCGTCGGCGCCACCGGCTCGGGCAAATCGACGACCATCGCCTCGATGCTCGATCATCGCAATTCCTTCCGCTCGGGCCATATCCTGACGGTCGAAGACCCCATCGAATTCCTGTTCAAGCACAAGAAGTCCATCGTCAATCAGCGCGAAATCGGCATGGACACCGAGGACTGGCAGACGGCGCTGAAAAACGCCATGCGCCAGGCGCCGGACTGCATCCTGATCGGCGAAATCCGCGACAAGGACACCATGCAGGCGGCCATCGCCTACGCCCAGACCGGCCACCTGTGTCTCGCCACGCTGCACGCCAACAACTCTTACCACGCGCTCAACCGCATCATCAGTTTCTTCCCGCTGGAAAACCGGCCCGCCCTCTTCCTCGACCTGTCGGTGGCGCTGCGCGCCATCGTCTCGCAGCGCCTCGTCAAAAAGTCGGACGGCAAGCTCGCGCCGACTTGCGAAATCATGCTCAACACCCGCCATATCAGCGAACTGATCGAGCGCGGCGAGGTCCAGGCAATCAAGGATGCAATGGAGCAGACGCTGGCCCCGGGATCGCAGACCTTCGAGCAGGATTTGTTCAGGTTCTACCGCGAAGGGCTCATCTCCCTCGACGAAGCCCTGGCCAATGCCGATTCGCCGACCAATCTATCGTGGCTGATCAACAATTCCGAACTGACGCTCGGCAGCGGCAAGGATGACAAAAAGCTCGACACGGCCCTGGATTTCGACACGACCAACGCCGGCGGGGCATCGTTCAAGGAATTCACCCTGAGCCTCTCCGAGCCGGAAGAATAATCAACAGATGACTTGCTCCGCCAAAACCGACCTTTGCACCGTCCGTGATTTCGTCCGTTACGCGGTCAGCCGCTTTAGCGCCGCCAATCTTTTTTTCGGCCACGGCAGCGACAATGCCTGGGACGAAGCGGTCTACCTGACGCTGCACACCCTCAACCTGCCGCTAGACCGCCTCGAACCCTTTCTCGATGCCCGCCTCCTGGCGCACGAGCGCGAGGCTTTACTCGACATCATCAACCGGCGCTGCCAGGAACGCCTGCCCGCCGCCTACCTGACCCGCGAAGCCTGGCTCGGCGAACACCGTTTTTATGTGGATGAACGCGTCATCGTGCCGCGCTCCTTCATCGCCGAATTGCTGGGCGAACAACTGGCGCCCTGGATCGAGCGTCCCGACGAGGTGGTTTCCGCCCTCGATCTGTGTACCGGTTCCGGCTGCCTCGCCATTCTCGCCGCCCTGGCCTTCCCGGAAGCCGACATCGACGCCGTCGACCTGTCGCCGGACGCCCTGGCCGTCGCCGAGCGCAATGTCGCCGACTACCATCTCGCCGACCGCATCCGGTTGATCCGCTCCGACGCCTTCGCCCAACTCCCGGGCCGGCGTTACGACCTGATCCTCTCCAACCCGCCCTATGTCGATGCCGAATCGGTCGCCGCCTTGCCGCCGGAATACCGGCACGAGCCGGAAATGGCGCTCGGCTCCGGCGAGGACGGCCTGGACTTCACCCGTGTCATCCTGCGCGAAGCGAAACGTCATCTGAATCCGGAAGGGCTGCTGGTGGTCGAGATCGGCCACAACCGGGCGGCGCTGGAAGAAGCCTTCCCCGACCTGCCCTTCACCTGGCTGGAAACGGCCGCTGGCGGCGACTACGTATTTTTGCTGTCAGCCGCCGACCTGCCGGACTAAGCCCGCCGCCGACGCGCGCCGGGCGGCTACTCGCTCCCGGCCGGGTCGGCGAGCCGCTGATTCCGCTCCGCGGCTCGCTCCGTGGCTTCCTCCAGCTTTTTCCGCAGCGCTTCTTCTGTCTGCCGTGCCTGTTCCATTTCCTCTTTCTTCAGCGCCGCGGCAGTCGCTGCGGTGCTAGCGGTTTCGACGCCGCAGGCGGAGAGCGCCAACAGCAACGACGTACAGAGAATCGCCTTCATGCTTATCGGCTGCCACAAAGAATAACGCCAACGCGCCGCTGGCTCAGCGCCAAGCCACGGACGCGACCGGCAAGTTCCAAGCGCTCAGTGATCCGCTTCTTTTCTACGAATTTAATCGCCTTGACCACGCGGCACACCGGCTGCCGGATGATAGTGGAAGCCGATGGGAAACACCTCGATGATATCGTCGAATTCCACTTCCTCGACGATGGGGGTACGCCGTTCCGGCACACTGCGCCGCTCGTCCTGATCGCGGGATGCGCCGATATCTAGTTCGCGCCGGTCGTTTTGACTGCGCCGATCATGTTCCAGAATCATGTCATCTTGGCTCCACTTTGCGGGAATCCGGAGATCCCTCATGACTGGATGGCCATCTGCCGTTCCCGATTCTGAACCTGTTATTGCCGAAATAAAAGACCGCCTGAGTCATTCGCGCAACCGCCCATCGGCACGGCGCGGCAGTTGCCATCCGGGCGCACGAAAAGGCTAGAGCGCTTGTGACGGGTCGGCATGGCTCCGTTGTATCGAAGGCGGCAGCATGAGCTTCCCGCCCTCGATCGAGCCTTGCGCCCAAGACCGCGACAAGCCGCTCACAGCCTTGGCTTGTTGGCGGACATTCCCGACATTCCGGACATCCCGGACATTCCGGACATCCCGGACATTCCTCCGAAGGGCTGTCTACCCTCCGCGGGCGCGGCCGCGTTGCGCCTCAGGATATCGTAATAGCTGCGGATATTTTCGACCAGAATCACCGCTTCGCCGCCCCGCGCCCGGCCGGCCTTGAGGCGAGCGTAGTACTGCGGCTTGGCCAGGAGCGGCAGGACGCGCTTCATGTCGTACCAGGCATTGGGATCGGCATCGAGCTGCCTGGCGATGGCGCGCGCGCCATTCATGTGGCCGGGGCCGATGTTGTAGGCGGCCAGCGCGAGCCAAGTCCGGTCCGGTTCCTTGACCTCGTCCGGCAACATGTCGCGCAGAATATTGATATAACGGGCGCCGGCCAGGATGCTTTGGGCCGCGTCGAGGCGGTTGCTGACGCCGAGCCGGTCGGCGGTTTCCTCGGTCAGCATCATGATGCCGCGGACATTGGTATGGCTGGTGGCGTAGGGATCCCAGTGCGATTCCTGATAGGCGACGGCGGCGATCAGACGCCAGTCGAGGCCGCTGATGGCTTCCGCCGCCAGGAAATAGCCGAGCAGCTTGGGCAGGGTCGTTTCGATCTGGCCCAGGAACTTGGTGATATCCATCTGATTCAAGCGATGGACATGGCCGAAATAGCGCTCCTCCAGCCGGGCCAGCGTGCCATCGGCGCGAATGCGCTCGATGAAGGCGCTGACGCGGGCCGCCAGTTCGTCGTTGGGACGCGGCCCGAGCAGCCAGACGATGGCCTGTTCCTCGGAGAGGCGCAGCGAGGATCGCAAACTGGGCACATACTGGTTGGCCAGCGCTTCCATGCGCTCGTCCATCACCACGTACTCGACCTGGCGTTCGCCGAGACGTTCGAGCAGTTCGAGAATGCTGCCCTCTCCAACCTCGACGATGGCGATATCGGGAATCGTCGCCGAGAGTTGCCGCAAGGTGGCCGCCTGACGGGAGCCGGCCATGACATGCACGGTCTTGCCAGCCAGTTGCTCGGGCCGGCTCAAGGGCAGCGAGGCCTCGTGCTGAGCCAGCACGTCGCGCGTCATGAAAAGCGGCGGCGTCGCCGCGATGTCCTGCCCGGGCACAGGCGACAGCCAGCCAGCGGCGAGGTGATAGCGGCCATCGGCGATGGCTTTCTTCAATCCGGCCCCGCCGACGATTTCGTAGCGTACGCCAACGCCTAGTTCTTCGGCGAAAATCTCGGCGAGGTCGCGTTCCAGCCGGCCGGCCGCCGAGCCTTCCCCGCCGTCGTGAGTCAGCGGCCCAGGCTGGACGAGCGCCACCAGATCGTGCTGCGCCGGCCTTGGAAAAGGCAGGGGCGCCGGCTGCCAGTCGCCGCAGGCGGCCAACAAAAAAATGGCGCTCAACAGGAAGAGTCGGGTTGCCAGAAACATGGATCGTGCTATTATGCGGCCCGCTGCGGAGAGGTGGCAGAGTGGTCGAATGTACCTGATTCGAAATCAGGCGTACTGCAAGGTACCGTGGGTTCGAATCCCACCCTCTCCGCCAAGCGACCCAAACGAAGCTTGGCAGTTACCACTGAAAGCCCGAGAAAAGCCCCGTAGAATCGGGGCTTTATCGTTTGAGCTTCCATCGGTTTTTCGTCTGCCAAAGAATGGGTTTCATGGCGGCTACCTCATGGCTGACCTGTTTCTTGCTGGCTAGGCTTGCTCTGGCTCGCGCCAGTCGCTTTGGGCAGCGGCAACCAACGCCGCCCAGTCATCAGGCGGGTTTCCCCGGCCCAGCATCTTCTCGAATACCGCATACGGGTCGGATTTGCTGCCTGCCGAGCGCAACGTCTGTTCATCGTTGACCCAGGCATAGATGATGACCTTGGCCTTCGAGTCATAGCGGAAAAATAGCCGAACCCGCCTCCCGATCTTGGCCCGCCGCCAGTGGCGATAGGCCGTCCCCAGGGTGTTGCCTTGGCGAAACTCGTCCCGCGCAGGATCACTCGGCACGACCTCCAGGATCAACTGACTCAAGGCACGGAACAACTTGACGTTGGCGTTACCCTCGAACCCCTGCGGGTCGCTTTGTTCGGCCCGTGCGGCGGCCGCATGCAGTTTGCGCAACTGCGCGATCACGCCATCATGGAACAGCAAGGTCCAGCCGTGCCGCTGCATCAGAGTGCAACTTCGCCATCAATGTCATCACGCAGGTTCACAGCATGACCCGCGCTGGCCAGCATCGCCTGCGCCAAATCTTCTGGCAGCAAGCGAACATGCCGACCGGCCCGGATGTCCGCCTCCAATAAGCCCAGGAATGCGTCGATGGCCGGGTCTTCGTGATCGGACTCAGCGCGGGTAACGACGATCTCGCCGTCACGTATGTCGAACGCGATCCTGCCGCCCGTATCCAGCCCCAGCACCTGCCGAATGGACTTAGGCAGCGTGACTTGGCCCTTGGAGGTCAGCGTGGCAACTTCGTGGATGGCAGGCATGGCGGTTCCCCAGATAACAACACCCAGACAGCAAGGAAATTTCCTTACCGTGTCAATCCAAGCATCGAGATGTTCCTCCGAATCAAAAACACAGGGCCTCGCAGGTCGGGAACAGCCAGCCTTCCGGCATCAATCCGACCGCCAACCTCCCGCATTGATCGTAGACGGCCCGGAAGGCGCGTTTACTGGCCCAGACTCTCAAGCGGCGGCATCGGGATCGTGACGATTCTGCACGAGCGGATGCACCAGATCGAGCATTTCCGAAAGACTTTGACTTGTAATAAGCCGCCGCCCCACCGGGCCGCCCCTTGCGGCCACGCCCGAGGAATACGCCGGCAGGCGCGTTTTTTGCTCATTCCGCGCCAGCTCTTGGCATAATCCACCCCCATGCTCGCTTACATCGTCCGCCGCCTGCTCTATGCCGTCCCGATTCTGATCGGCGTCAATCTGATTACCTTCGCCCTCTTCTTCATCGTCAATACGCCGGACGACATGGCGCGCATGCAGCTCGGGGTCAAGCGGGTGACGCCGGAGGCGATCGCGCAGTGGAAGACGGAGCGCGGTTACGACAGGCCGCTCTTCGTCAATGCCGCCGCCAGCGGAGTGGCGACGCTGACCGACACCATTTTTTTCCAGAAATCGGCGCGCATGTTCGTCGGCGATTTTGGCCGCGCCGAGGACGGCCGCGATATCGCCCGCGAAATCGCCACGCGCATGGGGCCATCGCTCGCCATCGCCTTGCCGACCTTCATACTCGGCTTGTTCGTCACCATCAGCTTCGCGCTGACCCTGGCCTTTTTCCGGGCCACGGCCTTCGATGTCTGGGGGGTTGTGTTGTGCGTCGCGGCGATGTCGGTGTCCGGGCTCTTCTACATCATCGGCGGCCAGTACCTGTTCAGCAAGGTGTGGCGGCTCGCGCCCATTTCGGGCTTCGGCGACGGGCTGGACGCCTGGCGTTTCCTGATCCTGCCGGTGGCGATCGGCGTGGTCGCCGGCATCGGCGCGTCGACCCGCTGGTACCGGACCATTTTTCTTGAGGAAGTCTCCAAGGACTATGTGCGCACCGCCCGCGCCAAGGGCCTGCCGGAAACCCTGGTGTTCTTCCGCCACATTTTGCGCAATGCGCTGATTCCGATCCTGACCGGCGTCGTCGTCGTCATTCCGACCCTCTTCATGGGTTCCTTGCTGACCGAATCCTTTTTCGGCATTCCCGGCCTCGGGAGCTACACCATCGACGCGATCAACGCCCAGGATTTCGCCGTGGTCCGCTCCATGGTTTTCATCGGCTCAGTGCTATACATCCTCGGCCTGATCCTGACCGATATTTCCTACACCCTGGTCGACCCAAGGATTCGCTTCCAATGAGGGACTACCAGATCGTCGTCCTCTGGTCCGACGTGCTGGTCTGGCTCTTGCTGGCGGCCGGCATCGGCCTTGGCGCGCTGATCGCCAAAAGTCCGCCGCTGCTTGCCGCCTGGCGGCGGGTCAGCGCCAACCGCATCGGCATGGCGGCGGCCATCGTGCTGCTCGCCTTCATCGGAATTGGTCTGCTCGATTCCCTGCATGTCCGCGCGGCGCTGGAGAGCGACTCCGCAGAAGCGCGGGGGCAGGAGCGCCAATACGCGATCGAGGTGCTGTCGCTCCTCGATCTCTTGGTGACGCCGCTGCGCACCGAAAATGAGAAAACCTATTCAGCGCCCTTCGCCACCCGGCTGTATGCGATGGAAACCCTGGAGGTGCCGGGCCTTGGCACGGTGCGCGACTATCCGCGCCTGAAATACGGCGCCAGCCATCTCGGCGAGCGCGAGGACCAGGTTTTGGCCGACGCCGCCTCGACCGCCCTCCAGCTTGGCGCGCTGGCGCTCTTTGTCTGGCTCGCGCTAGCCAGTACGGCGGCGCTGGCGGTTGGCGGCTGGCGGACAGGCAGCGCTTGGGCGGGCTGGCGGCGCATCTGGCGGGGTGAGACCGCCTTTGCCTGGAATGCGGTGCTGGCGACGCTGGCGGCGATGATGCTGATTGCCCTGCCGCTGTTCGCGCTGGCCGGGCAATACCATGTATTCGGCACCGACAAGGTCGGCCAGGACGTGCTCTACCAGATTCTGAAAAGCGTGCGCACGGCGCTCATCATCGGCCTGGTGACGACCCTGGTGATGCTGCCCCTGGCCGTGCTGCTGGGCATCGTCGCCGGCTATTTTCGCGGCTGGGTCGATGACCTGATCCAGTATCTCTACACCGTG
>CAZFHE010000373.1:0-7043 GCA_964518615.1 uncultured Dechloromonas sp.
GGCGGGCGCGGCGGCGTCGGCACCGCCTTGAGCAACACGGCGATGGCCAGGATCGCCAGCGCGCCCGTCATCACGAACAGTCCGCCCATGCCGATCCAGCCATAAAGCAGCGGCGCGCCGACCAGGGACAGCGCAAAGACCAAGCCGATGGACGAGCCGATCATGGCCATCACCTTGGTTCGCTGCTCCTCGCGCGTCAGATCGGCGGCCAGGGCCGTGACCGCCGCCGAAATGGCGCCCGCGCCTTGCAGCACGCGGCCGGCGATCATCCAGTGCATATCCGGCGCCCAGGCGGCGACGAAACTGCCAAGCACAAAGAGCAGTAGCCCGGCGACGATCACCGGCTTGCGCCCCCATCGGTCGGAAGCCATGCCAAAGGGAATTTGCAGCACCGCCTGGGTCAACCCGTAAGCGCCCAGCGCCAGGCCCACCAGCCCAAGATCGTGACCGCCGGGCAGGTTCGGCGCATAGATCGCGAACACCGGCAGGATCAGGAAAAGCCCGAGCATGCGCAGGCCGAAAATGGAAGCCAGCGCAGCGCCGACCCGGCGCTCTTCTGGACTCATGCGGTCGGACGGGGAAGACATCGTATAGGGGACACAGGTTGCGGCGGGGGCCCGCATCTTAGCAGGTTTGCCGGGGGGTTCCGGTTGCCCCCGCGTCAGGCGCGGAAAGCAGGGTTTGAGAAAATCGCGGGTCGAGGCGACAGGCGTCGTTACCGAAGACGCAATCCCGCCTTTCCGGCCAAGTCATAGAAGCCTTGGCTGGCGGTTTTTTGTAGTGGGATGGAAAAACTAGAAGGTGATGACTTTGTCCGCCGTCAGCGTCGCTTCGGCCAGCTCGGCCAGCGTGCCGATGGCGACGCCGTCTATCAGCGGCAATTCGCCGAGACCCCGGAGTAGCGCGCAGGTGCGGCATAGGCGGATGTTCACGCCGAGATCGAGCAGGGTTTCGACCATGCTCTGCAAGCCGTTGCCGCCGCCGTCGATTTGATTCGGCAGGCTGAGCACGGTGGCGTCGGACATCAGAAAAATGCGCACCGCCGGCTTGTCGTCGCGGCTGGCCAGGGCAGCGGCCAGCCGCAGGCCGGAAAGACAGCGTTCGTTACCGTAGGGGGCGGCGTGGATGATGATCAGGATGCTCTGCATGACGGTTTTCCTGTAAGGACATGAAACGTCGGCAAGGCCGGGGACGCCGCTCGAATCGCGGCATGGGAAAAGATGAAGACCCGCGCCGGGGCGGGCCTTGGGACGGTTGGAGGGGAAGAAACCGTCAGGCTGATGTCGGGTCAGCACATAGCGAGAAGATATCGTCTTGTTCGCCGCGGGACAAGTCGCCGCTTGCGGCGAGAGCGTCAGCCGGCGCGGCGGATGGCGGCGCGCAGGCGGGCGATGGTGTCCTCGACGGCCGCCTTTTTCGAGACTTCCAGCCCGAGATTTCGGGCCACGGCGTTGACCCGCGCCGGATTGAGCGGAATGCCGCCCCGGTCGATGGCGGCGATCAGGCGGCGCGCCGCTTCGATGTCGGAAAGGGGTTCCGGCGGCGGGGAGAACAGGGCCTTGAACCAGCCGAAAATTCCATTGTGCCGCCGCGATCCCGTACACTTGTGATTTGCCATACCCGAAGGATACCGCGATGGCCGTCGACGCATCCTGCGCATGGGCGATCCGCGCCTGCACCTGACGCGCTTTGGCTTCACCGACGCGCTGTTTCCCGATATTCCGCATCGCCAACCCGAACTGGAAAGCTGATCCCGCCATGACCGCCTCCCTGCCTGTCCTGACCCTGGCTGAAACCCGCGTGCTCGGCACGCTCTTGGAAAAACAGCGCACTGTGCCCGATACCTACCCCTTGTCGCAGAATGCCCTGATCGCCGGCTGCAACCAGAAAACCAGCCGCCAGCCGGTGCTCGATCTGAGCGAGGCGGATGTCGCGCGCGCGCTCGATAGCTTGAAGGACGCGGGCTTCGTGGTCGAAGTCAGCGGCAGCCGCGTGCCGCGCTTCGAGCACCGGCTGGAAAAGGCGCTGGCCGTGCCGGGGCAGGCGGCGGCGCTCCTGGCCGTGCTGATGCTGCGCGGCCCGCAGACGGCTGGCGAATTGCGCCTCAATTGCGAGCGCCTTTATCGCTTCGCCGATATTTCTTCGGTCGAAGCCTTTCTTGAGGAATTGGCCGGGCGCGCCCTGGTGCTCGAACTGCCCCGCCTTCCCGGCGCTCGCGAAAAGCGCTGGAGCCATCTGTTGAGCGGCCAGCCGGCGCTCAAGGAGGAGGCTCCCGCCCTCCCGCGCGGCTGCCATGAAGAATTGTTCGAATTGAAAGCCCGCGTCGCCGGACTGGAAGCCGAGGTCGAGGAATTGCGCGCCCTGCTGGCCGGGCTGCGCGCCGATCTGGGCGGCTGACGGGGCTTCCCGGCGCTCAGTCGCTCAGTTCGATCTGGCCGCTGATGTGGGTCGTGACCTGGCTTTCGCCCGCCTCGATCGGCATGGGAGCCGCATCGGCCGCCTGCATCAGATGGGCGGCGCGGGCCACCGGCATGGGCGGCTGAAACGAGCCCTGCTGGCTGACTCTCAACTGATTGATCTTGTAAGGCTTGCCGAATTGCTCGGCAATCAGCCCGGCGCGGGTATGGAAGGCGCGGATCGCATCGCGCGTCGCGGCATCCTCCGCCGCCGCGCGCGTCGCGGGCGAGGGCAGCTGGCTCAACTGGCCGATGGCCAGTTGCTTGGCTTGCAGCTTGCCGAGCAGTTCCGATAGCGCCGCCGCATCCTGGGTTTCGAGCTGCAATTCGGAACGCATGCGCCAGCCTTCCAGTTTCTGCTTCTGGCCATAGAGCGGAAAGCTGTACTGCTGGCCGCTCCTGACCGTGACCGCCGGATAGGCGCGGATCAGCTTCAAGGCTTCGCCGATATCCTGATTGATCCGGCGCGCGAGTTCCGCCGGATTGCCGCCGCTGGCTTCGGTAAAGACGCTGGCGCGCAGCAGGTCATTGGCGGCCGGCCGGCTGGCCTCGGCGCTCAATTCGATCTGCGGGCCGGCGTGGGCGGTACTGAGGAGGGCGGCGGCGAAAAGGAGGGCAAGGCTGGGCAGACGCATGGCGGGTTTCCTCGGGGGTTTGTGGGCGCGGCCACGGAGATTCGTCATTCTGCGTGCTATTGGCGGGAAAACGAGGCCGAAGGTCGAAGTTTAGAGGAACGGCCGCTTTCCTCAAGCGTTGTTTTCCGCGCCTGACGCGCGGGCGTACTTTGTTTCGCCAAAAGAAAGTAGCCAAAGGCGGGGGTCATCGCTGCCGCAGGCAAAAGGCGACCCCAGGTTACGCGGTCGGCTAATGAAAAGACGCCGACCGACTTCCCCCGGCCCGTCTGCGTTGCTCGGCGCTCCACATGGGGGCCCAAAGGCGTCGCAGCTCGACGGCCAAGGTTTGGCCGGGCGTTCAGGCGATTGCCCTGGAAGATTCGCCGCCCCTTTGCCCCTACGGCCGGGTGAGCCAATAGAGCAGGGTGGCGAACAGGGCGTCGGGGTCGACCGGCTTGGCGATGTGGTCGTTCATGCCGGCATCCAGGCAGGCCTTGCGGTCCTGGGCGAAGGCGTTGGCGGTGAGGGCCAGGATGGGGGTCTGGGCGTGGGCGGGCAGGAGGCGGATTTGCCGGGTGGCGTCGATGCCGTTGAGCCGCGGCATTTGCATGTCCATCAAAATCAGGTCGTAGGGGCGTTGCCGGCAGAGGTCCACGGCTTCGACGCCGTTATTGGCGACATCGACGGCGAGTCCCACTTCTTCGAGCAGGCTGTGGGCGATTTCCTGATTGATCGGCTCGTCCTCGGCCAGGAGAACCGCCATGCCCGCGCATTCCTCGCGCAAGCGGGCTTCCGGCGTGGCCGAGCTTGACGCGGGCCCGCTGGTCGCATGCGCGCAGGCCGGCAGGAAGCGGGCGGTGAACCAGAAGGTGCTGCCGACGCCCGGCTCGCTGCTGACGCCGATGGTGCCGCCCATCATTTGCGCGAGGCGCTTGCTGATCGCAAGCCCGAGGCCGGTGCCGCCGTAACGCCGGGTGGTCGAGCTGTCGGCCTGCTCGAAGGCCAGGAAGAGGCGCTTCTGGTCGGCGGCGGCGATGCCGATGCCGCTATCCTCGATGGCGAAGCGCAGGGTCGTCCCCGTGCCGCTTTGTTCGACCCGGGTGGTGCGGATGACGATGCCGCCGGTCTCGGTAAATTTGACCGCATTGCCGATCAGATTGATCAGGATTTGCCGCAGCCGCAGCGGATCGCCGCGCAGATAAAGGCCCGCCAGTTCCAGCGCGGTTTCGAAGCGAAGCTGTAGTCCCTTTTCGGTTGCCTTGTGGACAATCAGATCGTTCAATTGGCCGAGCACGTCGGAGAGGCGGAAGTCGACGCATTCGAGCGCGAGGCGCTCGGCCTCGATCTTGGAAATGTCGAGAATGTCGCTGATGACCGCCAGGAGGTGCTGCGCCGCCTGGTCGATTTTGCCCAACTGGTTTTGCAGCCGGGGGTCGCTGGCGCCGCGCAGGGCGAGCCGGGTCATGCCCATGATGGCGTTCATCGGGGTGCGCAGTTCGTGGCTCATATTGGCGAGGAACGCGCTTTTCGCCCGGTTGGCCGCCTCGGCCGCCTCCTTGGCCAGGGACAGGTCGCGGGTGCGTTGCGCGACCGTGCGTTCGAGGTGGCGCTGCTGATCTTCCAGTTCGCGTTGCAGGCGCTTTTGCTCGGTAATGTCGCGCCAGGACACATGCACCAGGTCGCGGCTGTGGTCGATGATGCGGGTCAGCATCACCTCGACCTGGTAGCGGCTGCCGTCGGGCCGGCAATGCTCCCATTCGAACAGGCTTTTGCCGCTACCGATCACGTGTTTCATCTCGGCCACGACAATGTCCGCCGACAGCCGGCCGTCCGGCTGGCGGACCGGAGAAAAGGAGAGCGGCGTGGCGCCCTGGATCGCCTCTCGCGCCTCCAGGCCGAGCATCTGCTGGGCGGCGCGGTTGCAGTCGATGAACGCGCCGTTTTCCATCAGCAGGAAGGGCATGCCCGATTCCTCGTAGAGCCGCCGCCAACGGGCCTCGCTTTCGCGCAATTCGTCCTGGATGTGTTTGCGCTCGCTGATATCGACATGGGTGCCAACCAGGCGCTTCGGGCGCAGGGGTTTCCCGGCATCGTCGCTGGCGAGGCGTGCGCGGCAGAGAACGTACTGCCAGTGGCCCAGACAGTTGCGCAGGCGTAGTTCGTTCTCATAGATCGGCCGCTTGCCGGCCAGGTATTCCTTGAGCAAGGCCTCGGCGACCGGCTTGTCCTCGGGATGCACCAGCTTCTCCCAGGTGCTGATGTCCGGCGGGAAGGCATCCGGCCCATAGCCGAGCATGCCCATGAAGCGCGGCGAGTAGTACATCGCGCCGGTTTCCAGATTCCATTCCCATATGCCGTCATTGGCGCCTTGCAGCGCGAATTTCAGGCGCTCGTGGGTGACGGCCAGACTCTCTTCAATCGCATGCCGTTCGGTTTCGTCGGTCAAATAGCCGCGCAGGCGTTTGAGGCTGCCATCTTCATGGCGCTCGGCGACGGTGAAATCGTAGAGCCAGTGCACGCTGCCATCCGGCCAGACGATGCGGTAACGGCATTCCCAACTGCGCCGGTTCGGATCGGCGATGCCAGCCTGCATTTCTTCGGCGAGCCTTGGCAGATCCTCCGGCAGGATGCAATCGTTATAGATGAAGCCGGGCGACAGCATGGATTCCGGGTCGCGGCCGAAAACGTTACGGATGTTCGGCGAGGCGTATTCGATGGGCCAGTCCGGCTCCGCGCGCCAGACCAGGATGCCCACCGGGCCGTCGATAAAGAGGGCGCGTTCGGCGGCCAGGGCGGCTTCCGCCGCCTTGCGCTGGGAAATGTCGCGCGAGGAAAAGAAGACCAGCGGCTCGCCGCCGATTTGCAGCGTGTAGCCGCCGATCTCGACGTCGATGACGCTGCCGTCCTTGCGCCGGTGCCGGGTTTCGAACACCGAGCGGTCGCCCCGCGCGAATTGCTCGCGGACCAGGCGTTCGCGTTCGGCGGCGCTCAGATGAACGTCCCATTGGCCGATTTCCATGCCGATCATCTCGTCGCGCCGGTAGCCCAGCATGGCGCAGAAGGAGTCGCTGACTTCGACCAGCTTGCAAGTGGCGTCGATGATATGAACGCCGTCGCTGGCGTGCTGAAGAAATTCCCGGTTCTTTTCGCTTTCTTGCGCCAGCGCCGCGTTGGCCTCGCGATGTCTGGCGATTTCCTGCTTCAGTTGCAGGGTATTGGCCGAGAGCTTCCCGAAAATGTTGAGAATGATTTCGGTCAGGTTTCGCGTCGCCCCGGCCATCTGGAGGTCGGCCCGGGCGCGGGCGGCCTCGGGCGAGAGCCCCGATTCGAGGGCGAGCACGATGTAAGCCAGGTGGCGGTCGGATTCGAGAATGTGGGAGGCGAGCCAGCGCGTCAGGTAGGACAGGGCTTCCTCGGCGACCTCGTGGCTTTGCCCTTGATCCAGGCGCTGACGAAGCCGTGCGGCCTCGGCGGAAAATTCGGCATGGCTCACGCGATGGGCGAGGGTTTCGTCGGCATCCGGCAGATAGCGCTGCCAGATGGCTTCCTCGGTATTGAAATGATGGAGGGCGTGATCCAGCGCCTCGTCGAAAACGCTTTCAATATCGGCGCGCTCTGCGCCGTTGGCGACCTGATCGGCCAGCCGGTTGATGAGCCGGACCAGGCGGTGATGCTGTTCGTCTACCTCCGGCAGGCCGATGTTGAAATGCTCATCCCAGGGAAAAAGGTCAATGGTGGGGGTCATTGGAGAATCGTGATCGGCTCGGCCGTCGGCAACACGATATTGTAGGTTGAAAGCGCAAGGCAAAGTGGGCTGATTGGCCCTCAACGCGAACGGGAGGGAGGGCCGGAACGCTGGCCCCGGCGTCCGGCCGGGGGGGAGAAGCCGACCCAGTTGGACGGCACGCCTTGAGCGCTCCGCCTGCCAGACTGGGTCTTTTTCGGCTTGGGCGGGGCCGCGCCGGGGCCGGTG
>CAZFHE010000374.1:0-8318 GCA_964518615.1 uncultured Dechloromonas sp.
CGATATTGGAACGGCCAATGACCACGGCCTCCTTGCCGGCGAGATCGACGCCGCCTTTTTCGAACATTTTCATCACGCCATAGGGCGTACAGGGAATGAAGCGCGGATTGCCCTGGGCCAGCGCGCCGACATTCTCGGCATGAAAGCCGTCGACATCCTTGTCGGCGGCGATGGCTTCGAGCACCTTGTCCTCGTCGAAATGCGCGGGCAGCGGCAATTGCACCAGGATGCCGTGGATGGCCGGGTCGGCGTTCAGCTCGGCGATTTTGCCGAGCACGACCTCTGGGTCTACGGTGGCGGCGTAGACGATTTTCTCGGAATGCATGCCAATGGCCAGGCAGCCATTGACCTTGTTTTTCACATAGACCTCGGAGGCCGGGTCCTCGCCGACCAGAATTACCGCGAGGCCAGGCTGCTGTCCCTTGGCGGCGAGCGCTTCCACGCGGGCCTTGAAGCGCTGGCGCAGTTCCTCGGCCAGGGACTTGCCGTCGATTAGTTGTGCCGTCATCAATGTATCCGGAAAAAGAAACGGGAAAGGCGAAAACCTTTCCCTTGAACATTCAACATTTTACCAGATTGCCCGGCTGTTTTTCCCCGGGAAGGCGATCGGAATCGCCCGGCGATGACATGCTATTCTGGGCGGCGAAATTTCGCCTGCCGACCCGCCATGACTTCCTCCGCGCATTCCAGGCCGCCTCTGGCCGATACGCCGCCGCCCTTTTGGGGGCGCATTCCGCGTTTTTTTCTCTTCCCCCTCTATCCGGCCATCCTGCGCCGTTTCTGCCTGTTTGCCGCCTTGCCGGTCATTTGCATTTTCACCACCAGCATCAACGCGGGCCTCGTGGTTTTTCTCGGGCTGTCGCTGTTGGCCTGGATTTTCTACCTGCGCCTGGGCAGCCGCATTTTTTCCGAAACCTCGCGCGGACGGCTCTCTCCCGAACACTATGACCCGGAGACGGACGAGAGCCTGACCCACCTTCCTTACGCCATTTTCGGCCTGGGTTTTGTCGCCTCCTTCGCGGTTGGCTTGGTCGAGGGCCTGTTCGGCAGCGGGCCGTCGGTCGCCGCCAATCTGATCGTCTCCCTGATGATGCCGGCGTCGCTGATGGTCCTCGTGCATACGCGCAGCCTCTTCGCCGGTTTGAGTCCGGGGCAGGTTTGGGAACTGATCCGCGCCATCGGCAAGCCCTATCTGTTGCTATGCCTCTTTCTCTTTTGCCTCTCCAGCGCCCAGATGTTCCTGGGCGTTCAGTGCTTTGAGCTGGGCATCGCGCCCATTATCGAGAAATGGGCGCTGTTGCAGCAGACGCTCTCGGCGGTCCGGTCCGAGGAAGATTGGCGGATGGCCCAGGGCGCTCTTTCCGAATTCCAGTCTTTCCTTGCCCGGCAGCGGCCGCGCTTGGGGCTGTCCCTGTTCGGCTTCAACGCCGCCGCCATGTTTTTCACCACCGTCGCCTTCAACATGATGGGCTATGTGCTTTATCAGTATCACCAGGCGCTCGGCCTTGCCGTCGACGAGCCGCGCCCGGCGCGCGGCGGCCAGCGCGATGAGCCGCATGACGCCGCCGGCGAACAGATCGCCGCCTTGCTGGCCGAGGGGCGGATGAACAAGGCGCTGGATATCGCCTACGAGGAACAGCGGGTCGAGCCGGACAGCGTCGCCGCGAATGAGCGCTATCACAAGCTTCTGCATCTGGCCGGCGACAAGACCGATCGCCTCACCTCCCATGCCAATCGTTTCATCGCCCTGTTGCTGCGCCAGCAAATGGCGGGCAAGGCGCTCGAAGTCCTGCGCCGTTGCCGCGAGCAATCCGCCGATTTCCGCCCGGAAGACCCGGCGACCCTGCTCGCGCTCGCGCAGTCGGCGCGCGGTTTGCGCGATCCGAAACAGGCGCTCGACATCATGCGCTCCTTCGACAAGAAGCATCCGCGCCACCCGCTGATTCCCGAGGTGTATTCCCTGAGCGCCCGCATCCTGTGCGAGGACCTGCGCCAGGACGCCATGGCCGAGCGCCTGTTTGCCGCCATCATCCGGCGCTACCCGGAACACCCCCGCGCCGTAGAGGCCCGGGAATACCAGAGCGCCTTGGCCCGCATGCGCGCGCCGGACGCGCCCGCCGCCTGAGTTTTCAGCCCGGCGGACTGTCTTCCGCCAGCCGCGTCAGATCGCCGCCGCGCCGGGCGTCGCCGTTGCCGTAGTGGGCGCTCGCCGCCGCCAGGATGAGCTCTCGGCAACGCGGATCGGCCGGGGCGAGGGCATGCAGCAGGCGGGCGACGCGCTCCAGTTCGGCGGGTGAGCCGTGACGCCGGAAGCGTTCGCCCAGCCGCGCCAGCAACTCGGCGTCGAGATCGGGGCGCGGCTTGGCCAGCGCGACGTAATCCCGAAAAACATCAAGGACGAAGCGCGCTGTTTCCCGGTCATCGGCCCGCAGGCGCAGGAAGGCGCGCGCGGCCCGGTGGAATTCCTCGCTGCCCGGCGAGAGCTTCAACACATTGAAGCATTCGCGACAGTCGGCCAGATCGCCGCCGGTCTCTATCGCTGCCTTGGCGTAGGCGCGGCGGGCCTGGTCGAAGGCGTTGTTGCGCATGGCCCGGCGGGCGTCGGCCAGATAGCGCCGGGCCGAGGCCTGGGCGGCGGCCTGCCGGTTTTCCGTGCTCCTTTCGCCGCCGCCTTCCGGCAGCAGTTGCGCCACGGCGCGCTTGCGGAACATCCAGGCCAGGAGGCCGCCCGTCAGGAGGCCGCCGATATGGGCTCCGTAGGCGATCCGGCTATTGCCGTACCAGAACATCTGCAACAACTCATTGGCGAGCCAGATGGGCAGGGCGATCAGCGCCGGGGCGCGAACGATGTCGAAATACACGACGACGAAATAGAAAAAGGGAATGCGCCGCCAGCGCAACAGCACGGCAAAAGCGCCCATGGTCGCCGAGATGGCTCCCGAAGCGCCGATGAGGCCGCTGCCGGAACCGACGATCAGCCAGTGCATTGCGACCGCGCCCAGCCCGCCCAGAAAATAAATGAGCAGGAAGAGGCCGGCGCCGAGCAGGGCTTCGACAGCTGGCGCGATGGCGATGAGCACCACCATGTTGCCGATCAGATGGCCCGTGCCGCCGTGCAGAAATTGATGCGTGAAGGCGGTCAAGAGCGAGGGGCGGTCGGTGTGAAAGGCGTAGCGCTCGACGGTGATGGCATGGATGCGTTGGTCGAAATAGTCGCGCGCCTGCCGCCACTGGGCGAAATCCTCGTGCTCGGGCGTGATGATCCTGTCGGCCTTGAGTTCGCGCATGAAGGCCGCATCGCCGTCCATCAGGCGAAGGAGGTAGGGCAGGTTTTCCTTGCGCGGCTGCTCGAATTGTTTCAAATCCTCGGCGCGCCGCTGTTTTTTCAGGTAATCCGCATAGGCCGGCAATTCCAGGCGCGGCAGGATGCTTTGCGCGTAGTGATCGAAAGCCAGCTGATAGCGTCCGGCATCGCGCTGCTGCGGGCCGAGGAAAATGAAGCAATTGATGACCACCAGCAAAATGACGCCGACCGGGAGGTGCGGTCGGGTCACATTCTTCAGATAGGGCATCAGGAACATGACGCGGATGCTTTCGGATGGGCCGCCGGCGGGCCGTGGGCGGCCCCGCGCCGCGCGGGGCCGCGCGCTCAGGCGGGCGGCGTTTCCTCGGCCTTGCTGGCCGCCGCCCGGCCGGCGGCGAAGGCGCGGCGGTTGAGATCGACCAGTTTCTCGCCCTTTTTGTGGAAGCGCTTGAGCACGCCGTCGAGCAGGGTTTCGGCCGGGAAGGGCAGATGGTCGGCAATGGCGCCGAGCATCACCGTATTGCCGAGGCGGATGTCGCCCAGATCCAGGGCGATGCTGGTTGCATCGAAGGCCACGACCGGGTTGCCAGTGGCGCGAATGGCGGCGAGCGGATCGTCCGGATAATCGAAAAGGCCCAGTTCGACCACCGGCGGCACCAGGCGGGAGGTATTCATCAGCGTCATCGCGCCGGGTTTCAGCATATGTTGCCAGCGCATCGCCTCGGCGGATTCAAAGCCGAGCAGCACATCGGCTTCGCCCGGCGTGATCTGCGGCGACAGCACTTTCGGGCCGAAGCGCAGATGCGAGGACACGACGCCGCCGAGCTGGGCCATGCCGGCAACTTCCGTCTTCTTGGCGTCATGGCCGATGGCGATGGCCGCCTCGGCGAGAATTTCGGTGGCGGTCATGACGCCCTGGCCGCCAATGCCGACGACGAGGATATTGGTGGTCGTGTTATTGGCGCTCATGCACAGCCTCCTTTATTGGCGAACAGGATGGGCGCGCCTGGCGCGTGATGGACGATGGCCTTCGGCGCGCAGGGCTGGACGCACAGGCCGCAGCCGGTGCACACCGAGCTTTCGATGCGCACGAAGGCGAGATCGACTTCCTTGCCGCTCGCCTTGACCTCCTTGGCGCGCCGGGTGACGTGAATGGCCGGGCAGCCGACGTCGATGCAATTGCCGCAGCCGGTGCACTGCTCGGCGATGACCTCGTAGGGCTTGAGCTTGTGGTAATCCTTGATCAGCACGCAGGGCTGGTTGGTGATGATGACCGAGACTTCCGGCACTTTGACTTCCTCGCGGAGGGTCTTGAACAGCACCGGCAACTCATAAGGATTGACGACGTGAATGCGCTCTTCCTTGACGCCGAGCGCCGCGACCAGCTTGGCGAAGTCGATGCGCGGCGCTTCCTCGCCGTGGATGTCGCGGCCATTGCCCGGATTGTCCTGGCCGCCGGTCATGCCCACGGCGCGGTTGTCCAGGAGCAGCACGGTCACGTTGCCCTTGTTGTACACCATGTCGAGCAGGCCCTGCATGCCCATGTGCAGGAAGGTCGAATCGCCAATCACGGCGACGATGCGCTTGTCCTTGTCGGATTCGCCGCGGCCCTTGTCCATGCCCAGCGCAACGCCCATTGCCGCGCCCATCGAAACGCAGGTATCGAGCGCGTTCCATGGATGCCCCGCGCCCAGCGTGTAGCAGCCGATATCGCCGGCGATATTGATATTGCGCACCTGCGACAAGGTGTAATATACGCCGAGATGCGGGCAGGCCACGCACATGGTCGGCGGGCGCGGGAATACCGCCATCGGCGCGACTGGCGTTTTTTCCGGCTCCGGCTCGCCCAGCAGCCGGGCGATCGCGGGCTTCAACACATTCGGCGACAATTCGCCCTGTAGCGGCAGAATTTCCTTGCCCAGCGCCTTCAGGCCCTGGGCCTTCAATTCGGTTTCGACCAGCGGCTCGACCTCCTCGACCACCACGACCTGCTCGACTAGGGCCGCGAGTTCCCGGCATTTTCCGAGGGGCAGCGGATGCGAAAAGCCGAGCTTCAACACCGGCGCGTTGGGGAAGGATTCCTTGACATGCAGGTAGGCCGGGCCGGAGGCAATGAAGCCGATGCGCTTGTCGCTGCCGTCCTCGATGAAATTGAGGGCCGATTCCTCGCTCGCCTCGCGCAATTGAATATCGCGCTGGAACATCAGCGGAATGCGTTTTCCCGCATTGCCCGGCACCATCACGAAACGCCCCGGCTCCTTCTTGAACCCGGCCCCGACATGCGGCACGCGCTCGCCGACGGTCACCAGCGCCTTGACGTGATTGATGCGCGTGGTCATGCGCAAAATCACCGGCGTCTGAAAGCGCTCCGACAATTCGTAAGCGAACTTGGTCATATCGTAGGCTTCCTGCGAATCGGAAGGCTCCAGGACCGGCACATGGGCAAAACGCCCCCAGTAGCGGGAATCCTGCTCATTTTGCGAAGAGGAGAGGCCGACATCGTCGGCGACGGCGATCACCAGGCCGCCGATCACGCCGGTCAGGGTCAGGGTCATCAGCGCATCGGACGCGACATTTAAGCCCACATGCTTCATGCAGCAGAAAGCGCGCGAGCCGGCATAAGCGGCGCCGATGGCGACTTCCAGCGAAACCTTCTCATTGACCGACCACTCGGCATAGAGATCCGGATAGGTCGAAATGACCTCCATCATCTCCGTCGACGGCGTGCCGGGATAAGCGGCGGCAACCTTGACGCCGGCTTCCCAAACGGCGCGGGCGACAGCCTCATTGCCGGACATCAAATGCCGGCTGGCCGCCGGGGCGGGCATCACTGCTGCCATGTTCGCTCCTGTAAGCAGTACGAAACCATTGATTGTAATTGGAATCGGGTCGGAGGATGGGTGTGCGCCAATTTGAGGCGGCGAAAGACAAAAACGCTGGCGGCAACGGGGTTATCCATATCCGATGCCGTGCGTGTACTCTTGGCGCGCGTCGTTGCTGAAAAACAACTGTCGTTTGCGCTCAAAGTCCCCAATATCGAAACTCGCGTCGCGATGGCCGAGTCCGACGCCATTGTCCGCGCCCGCCATGCGTGTTTCGCTATCGCCGCTGAATTGCTCGATGAGCCCGAAAAAGCAGTGGCAAGTTTGAGTCGGGCGGCCCCCTATTCGAGGCCGCCCAGTTTCGCGCAGAACCCTCAGCGCATCGCAAAAAGCTCTTGATGGAAGTCGCGCGAAGATAGACCATTTCCGGAGAAATCGGCGCGTAGCGCCTTTCCGAAGGCGGCGGGGCCGCAGAACCAGAAGCTGGCATTTTTCCACTGGGGCGCGAGCGAACGAATGCGCTCCCCGGTCAGCAAACCCTCGTGCGGACTTCTGATCAGATGCAGACGAACCCCTGCCGCCTCCGCCGCCTTCTGAAGTTTTTGCTCCATCCGGGGCGAGCATTCGGCAACGGGATGAAAAAGATCGATCCCTGCTTCAGTCTGATCGCTAGCTGCCGTTCCGCGTTCTTTCGCCAGCGCCTCCAGGCGGGCGAGAAACGGGGTAATGCCTATCCCCGCGCCCACCCAGATCTGGCGCGGCCGCTTGCTCGCGAAGGTGAATTGTCCGTAAGGGCCTTCCACGATAGCATCATCTCCGACCCGCAAGCGGTGCTTGAGGCTGCCGGTATAGTCGCCCAGCGCCTTGATGAAGAACACGAGGCGGCCGCCTTCCCGGTTTGCCTCATCCCAGGCCGAAGCAATGGTAAAGGGATGCGCGCCTTCACCGTCGGCGAAGCTGACAAAAGCGAACTGCCCTGCCGCATGTCCCTGCCAGCCGGGTTCAAGTTGAAGGGCAACTTCCATGCTTGCCGTTTCCGGGTGATGCGCGATGGCGACGATCTTTCCCGCGACCTTCCTCTGCCGACCGGTTCTGCCCAGGAGCACAATAACGGCTGAAACCGCGCCCACGATCAGAGAAAGCGCCACCAGCATCCCGACAGGCTCGCTCCAGTATGAGAATTTCGTCAGCACGACGCTGTGCCAGACGAAGACGAGGAAAAGCGCCGCCAGCCATTTGTGGGTCTTGGCAAACCAGCGGTAGGGAAACCATTTGATGAGCGCGAGCACAAGCAATATCGCCACCGCGTAAAAAGCCCACTCGCCCATGGTTTCCGCGAGTTTACGCTGGCCGTGTAGCCAGCCTTCCAGAGTGCTGGGGTCGATTTGCTTGCGTACCTTCTCGGGGCGAACAACCCATCCCCAACCCACCATCCATTTGGTACCCAGCGCAAACCACCAATGTATGATGGCGCCTGTCAGCGCCGTGATGCCAAGCCATTTATGGAGGCGATACATTTTGTCCAGCCCGTCGAGATGCTTTTCCAGCCAGACGGGGCGCGTCGCGAGAAACATGGCAAGACTCATCGCAACGATGCTGATGACTCCAGAATACTGCACCATGGGGCCGCGCAAGGAAAACCAGGTCAGCGGCTGGACAAACAGGGAATCCGCCAGCGCCCAAAGCGCCGTTGCCAGCGCGAGCGTGCCGACCAGCGTATATTGAATGGCTTTCATTTCCTGCTCCAGCAACAAAACTGGCCTGAGTATAGAAAACCCCTGCCCGGAAGAGTTTTAAGAAGCGAAAGCGCCTGTAACAGGATGTGAAGCGTGCAAGGGCCAGCCGGCTGGGGCGCGGCAGACCCGGCGATGCCGGAATCCCGGCTGGGCGCGTTTAGAGCAATTTTGATTCAGGTGCGAACAAGCTTGTAGGTTGGCGGTGAGCGTAGCGAACCCCAACATCATCCCGCCTGGACGTAGTGGCCGTGTTGGGCTTCGCTGCGCTTGGCACCAACCTACCATCTGTACAGGATTGAACCGAAAACGCTCTAAAGCCCCTGAGCCGCCATTTTTCGCCGCAGGAAGGCGATCTGGGTTTGTAGCGGTAGCGATTTGGGGCAGACGTCCTGGCAGGCGAGTAGCGACATGCAGCCGAACACGCCGGTATCGTCGCCGATCAAGTCGTAATAATCG
>CAZFHE010000375.1:0-1502 GCA_964518615.1 uncultured Dechloromonas sp.
GGCGACAAGGTGATTCTGCGCGGCTATGAACCAGGGCGGGCGACGCAAACCCGATCGGTAGACATCATCCGCTTTGCCGACGGCACGGAAATCGTGGCCGATACCATCGACATCCGGGGCAAGACCGAAATCGCCGACTACGACAACGCCTGGCTCACCGGCACGGAGTTCGCCGACACCCTGATCGGCGGCGACGGTGACGATTGGTTCGATGGCCGCGGCGGCGCCGACCGCCTGGCCGGCGGCGCGGGGTCGGATACTTACGTGATCTATAAGGAATGGGATAGTCCGGCGACGGAAACACAGATTGCCGAAATCTGGCGGCCCCAGGACACCAACCGCATCGAACTGATCGGCGAGGTCAATGCCGACGATCTGCAACTGGCATTTGATGGCAAGGATTTGCTCCTGCGCTATACCCAGAAGGGCGACACGATCCGCTTCCTCGGCTTCGACCCGCGCGACCCCAACATGCCTGCGCCGGTGCAGGAAATCAGCCTGCCTTGGGAGGGCATCGAGCTTGCTTTCGAGGATTTGCTGGCGCGCGGGGTGGATTATGGGGATGACGCGGGCGCGGGCGAACCCCAAGGGCCTCGCGTCATCCACCGGGGCGACGGTGACATTCTCATCGAGGCAATCAGTGGCGCGTTTGGCGACATCCTGCGCTTCGGCCCCGGCATCGACGCGCAGGCCATCCGCAAGAATCTGCGCTTCGAATCCGACGGCAAGGGCGGCCATGTGATTCGCATCGCCTATGGCGACGAAGGCGAACCTTTTTTTGCGGTGAGCAGCTTTATCCCCTGTATGGGGTTGATGCTCAGCGCCTCGCAATACCAGACAAATTCAACGACATCCAGTCGACGCTCCCCTTGCTCCACCTTCTGCACATACGAATGCGGCTTGTCCAAACGTACTGACAAATCGCGCATGGATAGTTCCCGCTTCTCGCGGGCGGCTTTCAGCCACGAGAGCAGCGCCGCCATTTCCGGGGTGTTGATGCTGTAGGTCATACGTACCTGTTTAAGGTACGTATGCATTTGTACCCGAAAACGGTACAATCCACCCGTGCTATTGGCGGCAATAGCCCAAGGAGATATAGGCACCTCTATAATGCTGACCGAATCACAACCGAAGAATAGAAGGAGTGATGAATGAGCAGGGGTAACGACGGCCATTGGAAACAAGCCGCTCATGGGCGCGGCGCTTCCTTCTCTGGCGGATGTTGGAGCTCGCTTTCGCTCCACCCAATCTACCGCCCAGGGCGTCCACTTTGCCTCATCCCAGCTACCGTGCTGGCACCCTGACCGCCCGATAAAGGGAGACCCGACATGCCCGAAGTCACGATCCAACAAATCCCGCTTGACCTGCTCATCCCCTCCCCCTTCAACGCTCGAAGATTCCGAACCGAAGCGCGCATACAGGAAATCGCCCAATCCCTCTCCGTACATCAGCAAAGAGAAGCCCTGCGGGTTTATCCCGGTGAAGGAGAGGCGCAAGGGAAA
>CAZFHE010000376.1:0-2459 GCA_964518615.1 uncultured Dechloromonas sp.
CGCCGAGGGCGCGGCGGGGGGCGACGAAGGGGCGGTTGGTGTCGGCCGGCCGCCCGCCGTACTGGCCGCTGATCAATTGCTGGCGGATATCGCCTTTGCCAGCGCCGGGCAGGGCGGGGTCGTAGATGGCTTGCTCGACCACCCATTCGTAGATGACCTTGGCTTGTGCCACCGGATCCTTGACGCGGCCCACGATGCGTTCGCCCAGTTGAAACGCCAGGCCGTCGTTGGGTATCAGCCGGGAGGCTTGCAGATTGCGGCGCAGGATGTCTTCGCGTTCCGGCGCGATGGTGCGCCTTGTGACGTCGAAATGCCGGTCGGCGGTGCTGACCTGGGTGGAGAGTTGCAGCTTGCCGGCGCGGCCCTCGTCCCATTCGCAGCAAAAAACCTCAAGGTCGCCATCCGGCTGGCGGCTCATGCGGGCGCGCGTCGGGTTGCCTTCCCAGGCGTGGCTCAAGGTGCGCTGGTAGAGCGTGTCCTGATTGAGCGGCAGCGGCAGCCATAGCTTGCACGGGCCTTCATGGCCTTTCAGGTCGATGCGGGTGACGATTTCGTAGGTGGTCCACTCGGTCGGCGGTTCCGAGGCCCGCACTGGCGGCAGGCGGGAGGCGGAGGTGCCTTTCGGCGGTTCGTCGATGACTGGCCTGTCGGCCGTATGGACCGGGCTGCGGGCGGGGGAGGTTGCGGCCGGCTTTTTCCGGGCCGCGGGTTTTCTCGCCGCCGGCTTGGCGGCGGGTTTTGTGGCGGGTTTGGCGGGAGCGGCCGAGGCCGGTTCGGTGAGCAGGGCGAGGGCGCCCAATGAGGCGAGAAAGGCTCGGCGTTTCAAGAATTTCCTCCGGCAGCGACAGCCCGTGGCTGAAACGAAAAGGCCGTGTCACTGACACGGCCCCTTTTGATTGGCGCGGATTATAGCACCTCGGCCGCGTGGTCGGCCAGCCGCGAGCGTTCGCCGCGTTGCAGCGTGATATGGCCGGAATGCGGCCAGCCCTTGAAGCGGTCGACGACATAGGTCAGGCCGGAACTGCCTTCGGTCAGATAGGGGGTGTCGATCTGCGCGATGTTGCCAAGGCAGACCACCTTGGTGCCGGGGCCGGCGCGGGTGACCAGGGTTTTCATCTGCTTGGGCGTGAGATTCTGCGCCTCGTCGATGATCAGATACTTTTTCAGGAAGGTGCGGCCGCGCATGAAATTGAGCGACTTGATCTTGATCTTGGCGCGGATGATGTCATTGGTCGCCGCCTTGCCCCAGTCGCCACCGTAGGGGCCGCTGTCCTCGGAATGGGTCAGGACCTCCAGGTTGTCTTCCAGCGCGCCCATCCACGGCGCCATTTTTTCTTCTTCGCTGCCGGGCAAAAAGCCGATGTCCTCGCCGACCGGCACGGTGACGCGGGTCATGATGATTTCAGCGAATTGCTTGCTCTCCAGCGTCTGGGTCAGGCCGGCGGCCAGGGTCAGCAAGGTCTTGCCGGTGCCGGCCTGGCCGAGCAGGGTGACGAAATCAATGTCGGGATTCATCAGGAGATTGAGCGCGAAATTCTGTTCGCGATTGCGCGCCGTAATGCCCCACACGGCATTTTTGGGATGCGTGTAATCGACCAGGGTTTCCAGCACCGCCGTCTTGCCGGCGGTTTCCTTGACGATGGCGGCGAAGCCGTCGCTTTCCAGCCATACCAGTTCGTTGATCAGCAACTGCGGGCAGAGCGGGCCGCTGATCTTGTAATAGGTTTTGGAATCCTTTTTCCAGGATTCCATGCCCTTGCCGTGCTTGTCCCAGAAATTTTCGGGCAGGGCGCGCGCGCCGGTGTAGAGGAGGTCGGTATCCTCCAGCACCTTGTCGTTGAAATAATCCTCGGCCAAGAGATTGAGCGAGCGCGACTTGATGCGCATGTTGATGTCTTTGGACACCAGGATGACCGGGCGCTCGGGGAATTTTTTCTGCAAGTGGATGACCACCGCCAGAATCTGGTTGTCGGCCTTGGAGGTCGGCATATCCTGCGGCAGCTCGCAACTGATGGCCTCGGACTGGAGGTAGAGGCGGCCGCTGGCGAGCTTGTTGGATGGGCCCTGGAGCGAGATGCCCTCGTCGATGTCGATATCCTCGCGGGCCAGCATTTCGTCGAGCATGCGCGAAACCTGGCGGGCGTTGCGGGCGATTTCCGACATGCCCCGCTTGTGATTGTCGAGTTCTTCCAGCGTCATGATGGGCAGGAAGATGTCGTGCTCCTCGAAGCGAAAGAGGCTGCTCGGGTCGTGCATCAGCACATTGGTATCGAGCACGAACAATTTGCTGACGGCGGACTTTTTGGCGGCGGACTGGCGCGGCATGAGGGGGCCTTTGAGGTAGGAGTGAGGATTACAAGCTTTTGACGAAATCGAGCACGGCCTGGGCGTGGCCGGGTAGCTTGACGCCGCGCCATTCGCGGCAGAGGACGCCGTCCCGGTCGATGACAAAGGTGCTG
>CAZFHE010000377.1:0-2022 GCA_964518615.1 uncultured Dechloromonas sp.
CGATAAAACAGGGAGAAAACAGGCATGAAAGTTTATTCGTTCAGCAATACCGTGATGCTGGTCAATGGCGTCGAAATCACCGGCTGGGCCGACGGCGACGACGTGATCAAGATCGCCCGCCGCGCCGATTCGGCCTCCGACAAGATCGGCGCCAACGGCGACATGATGGTGAGCATCTCGGCCGACAAGTCCGGGGAATTCACCTTCAAGCTGCAACAGACTTCCAGTTCCAACAAATATCTGATGAGCCTCTGCGCTCTACAGGAGGGCGGCGCCAAGACCTTCGTGCCGGTCAATGTGCTGTTCCAGGATACCTACCGGCAAGACCGTGCGACCGGCACCGTCGGCTACATCAAGCGCCCGCCCGAGCTTGGCCGCGGCGCGCAGGCGGGCGCCCAGGAATGGACGGTCGTGGTCGAGCGCCTCGACCTGCTGCTCGGCGATCCGGCGCTGGTGGGCGTACTCACCGCCGCCGCCGGCATCCTCGGTTAATCAGGAGTGAAAATGGAAAATACCAAGCAAATCGGCGAGCGCATCTATTCTTTCGGCACCATCCCGGCGATGGAGGCCGTCAAGGTCGAAATCGCCATCGCCCGCGTCATCGGCGAGCCGCTGTTCAAGGCGTTCATGGATGCCAAGAAAACCGGCTCGACCGAGCAAAACGCCGAGCAGGCCGGCGCTGCCGCCATCGGCATGCTGCTTTCCAATATGGACGCTGACGAACTGCTGGCCACGATGGAAAGGGTTTTCAAGTACGTCACCTGCGGCGGGCAGCGCATCGACATCAACGCGACATTCACTGGTCGCTTGCTGGAAATGCACAAGGTATTCGTCGAGGCATTGCGCTTCAATTTCTCCGATTTTTTGCCCGCCGGCCTCTTCGCTTCCGTCCAGGGCGTGATGGCCCCCAAGTAGATCTCATCGAGTCCGCCAACATCAACTGGTACGTCATGCGCCCCGTCATGCGCGACCCGCCGCTCTGCACGCTGCGGGAACTCAAGGACGGGACGTACAGCATCAACGATCTGGCGGACTTTCATGAGGCAATGGACGAAGAGGCCGAGTACCACCGGCGATTCGAGGCGCTCAGAAACAGGAAGTAAGCTATGTCAGCAAACGTCATTGAGAGTTTCTTCGTCTCGCTCGGCTTCGAGATTGATACCGGGAAGCTGGACGAGTTCGGCAAGAAGCTCCAGAGCGCCCGCAATACAGTTCTGGCGGTCGGCACGGTGGCCGCCGCCGCGGCGGGCGCCATTGGGCTGTTCGTGGGCAAAATCGCCGAGGGCGTCGACGATCTGGGCAGCTTCGCCAACCTCGAAGACGTGTCCGTCGAGGCGCTCCAGGAGATCGGCTACGCGGCCAAGCTCAATGGCTCCAGCATCGACGCGCTGAAATCCTCGATATCCAGCGTCAACAAGACCGTCGGCGAGGCGGCGCTCGGTATCGGGCGCGGCGCCAAGACCTTCGAGATGCTCGGCATGTCCGCGAAAAACGCGGACGGCTCGATCAAGTCCTTTGACCAGGTACTTGATGAAGTCGCCGACCGGATGGAGGGGCTTTCCCGGCAGGAACAAATCGCCCTGACCGAGAAGCTCGGCATCGACCGCTCGCTGATCCCGCTCCTGGCGAAAGGGCGCGGCGAGATGGAAGCGCTCAGGAAAGAGGCTCAAGCCTTCGGCGTCGCCAGCGACGAGGACGCCCGGAAGGCTGGCAATTTCATGGCCAGCCTCAACCGCACCCGTTTTATGCTGGGGGCGATTGGAAAGACTATTGCCGTTGAATTCATGCCGCGCATGACCGCCATGCTGGATGGCTTTCGTGACTGGATGACGGCCAACCGCGAAATCATCAAGTCAGGCATCGGCACAGCGCTCAAGGTGGCGACGGCTCTAATCGGCACGATGTGGGATTGGGTGGTTCGGCTTTCCGGCGGACTGGCGGGCCTCATCCGCTGGCTGACAACGACCAATGCCGGCCTTTTTGTCACAGCCGCCGCGCTGGCGCTGGTGACGAAATTCGCGG
>CAZFHE010000378.1:0-1761 GCA_964518615.1 uncultured Dechloromonas sp.
CCTATCCCTATGACGAATACGCCAATGTCTGGTGGGGCTCGATCAAATCCGACCGCTGGGCGCACTGCGTGCTCAATTACCCCAACGTCAAGCGCGAAGAGGTGGGCCTGTGGCCGCGCGACGACGAGCTCGACGGCAGGATTCCCAATATCCGGGCCATCTGGTGGCATGGTTCCGACTGGTTCAACCAGCTCACCAACATCAACAAGGAGATCGAGGCGGTCAAGAAGCTCGATTTCATCGTCTGCAATGATTCGACCATCACGCCGTCCGGCATCTGGGCCGATGTGCTCTTTCCCATCGCCACGCACTTCGAGCGTCACGACGTTGCGCTACCCTGGTACAAGGGGCATTACTACATCCACCGGCCCAAGGTGATCCAGCCCCTGGGCGAATCCAAAACCGATTTTCAGGTCTTTACCGAACTGGCTTACCGCCTGGGTTTTGGCGAGACATACAACCCGAAGGCGACCCGCGCCTATTTCGAGCATGACGACGAAGCCGACGAGCAGTATTTGCGCGAATGGTGGGAAAACCGGGTCATGGGACACCAGGGCGTGAGCATGGGCTGGGAAGAATTCAAACAGCGCGGCGTCTATAAGTTCGAATTGAAGGAGCCGCATGTGGCCTTTCGCGCCCAGATCGAGAAGGGCGAGCCCTTCCCGACCTATTCGGGCAAGATCGAAATCCTGTCGGGCTGGCTGGCCGGCATCACCGATTGGACCAAGACCCAGTTCGGCTACGAAATTCCCTACATCCCCAAATGGATAGAACCCTGGGAATCGCTCAATCACGAAAAGGCCAAGGAATATCCCTTCCACCTGATCAGCCCGCACCCGCGCTGGCGCACGCACAGCATTTTTCACAATATCCCCTGGCTGCGCGAAACCTATGCTCAGGAAGTCACCCTCAATGCCGGCGACGCCGCGCGTCTGGGCATTGTCATGGGCGACACGGTGGAGTTATGGAACGACCGTGGCCGCGTGGTCGTGCCGGCCTACGTGACCGAGCGCTGCATGCCGGGCGTCTTGGTGCTGCACGAGGGCGCCTGGATGGATCTCGACGAGCATTCGGTGGACCGCGCCGGCAATCCGGATTTCCTGACCAAGGATGACCCTAGCCCGGCCGGCGCGTTTGCCTACAACACGGTGCTGTGCAATATCAAAAAGACCGACCTGGTCCACCGCCCCGGCTGGGACCAGCTCGCCACCGCGCGCAGCCACGTTTTCCGCCGCGGCGACCACTGACCGGACCTGCCATGAACCCTCCCGCCAAAGACATCAAGCGCATCAAGGAAGCCATCTTGAAGCGCAAAAAAGAGCGCTATGTGCCGGTCACGCCCGAGACGCAATTGGGCTTCGTTCACCACAATGTCGATTGCATCGGCTGCCGCGCCTGCGAAATTGCCTGCAAGGACAAAAACGGCCTCAACGCCGGGCCGCGCCTGCGCCGCGTCATCTACATCGAGGGCGGCCGCTATCCCGAGGTATTCGCCTACAAGGTGAACATCTCCTGCAATCACTGCGCGGAACCCG
The DNA here is from genome assembly GCA_964518615.1 of uncultured Dechloromonas sp. Lineage (GTDB taxonomy): Bacteria > Pseudomonadota > Gammaproteobacteria > Burkholderiales > Rhodocyclaceae > Azonexus. The sequence continues at coordinate 1,536 of CAZFHE010000378.1, forward strand.
CCTGCCTGCCCACCTGTCCCACCGGAGCCATCTGGAAGCGGCCCACGGACGGCATTGTCGATATCGACAGCACGCTGTGCATCGGCTGCCGCCGCTGCGAAGCGGCCTGCCCCTATGGCGCGCCGCAATACGACGTGGCCGAGAATGTGATCAAGAAATGCAATCTGTGCGTCGACGAAATCGAATCCGGCCGCACCCCCTATTGCGTACAGGCTTGCATGATGCG
>CAZFHE010000379.1:0-5884 GCA_964518615.1 uncultured Dechloromonas sp.
GGCCGGACGCACCAGCACTTCCGGGTCGATCAGCCCGGTCGGCCGCACGAGTTGCTCGACGACTTGTCCGGCGTGTTCTTTTTCGTAGTCGGCGGGCGTCGCCGAAACGAACACCGTCTGCCGCATGTGGGCTTCAAATTCCGCGAATTGCAACGGCCGGTTATCCAGCGCCGAGGGCAGGCGAAAGCCGTAATCGACGAGATTTTCCTTGCGCGAGCGGTCGCCCTTGTACATGCCGCCGACCTGACCGATGGCGACGTGCGATTCGTCGATGAACATCAAGGCGTCGCGGGGCAGGTAGTCGATCAGGGTCGGCGGCGGCTCGCCGGGCTGGCGTCCGGAGAGATGCCGCGAGTAATTTTCGATGCCCTTGCAAAAACCGATCTGGTCGAGCATTTCGATATCGAAGCGGGTGCGCTGCTCGATGCGCTGGGCTTCGATGAGCTTGTTGTGCTGGGTGAAGAAGGCGATGCGCTCGCGCAATTCATCCTTGATCGCCTCGATGGCGCGCAGCACGGTGGCCCGCGGCGTGACGTAGTGCGAGGCCGGAAACACGGTGAAACGCAGGGCCTTGTGCAGCAACTGGCCGGTCAGCGGATCGAAGAATTGCAGATTCTCGATTTCGTCGTCGAACAGCGAGACGCGGATGGCGTGCTCGGCGTGCTCGGCCGGGAAGATGTCGATGATGTCGCCCCGCACGCGGAAAATGCCGCGATGGAAATCCATGTCGTTACGCTCGTACTGCATGTCGGTCAGACGCTTGACGATGTCGCGCTGATCCATGCGGTCGCCAACCCGCATGGTCAGAATCATGTTGTGGTATTCGTCGCGGTCGCCGATGCCGTAGATGCACGACACGGTGGCGACAATCACCACGTCGCGCCGCTCGATCAGGCTCTTGGTGGCCGACAGGCGCATCTGCTCGATATGGTCGTTGATCGAACTGTCCTTCTCGATGAACAGATCGCGCGAGGGCACATAGGCTTCCGGCTGGTAGTAGTCGTAATACGAGACGAAATACTCGACGGCGTTTTCCGGGAAAAACTCCTTGAATTCCGAGTAAAGCTGCGCCGCCAGCGTCTTGTTGGGCGCGAGCACCAGGGCCGGCCGGCCCATGCGGGCGATGACATTGGCCATGGTGTAGGTCTTGCCCGAGCCGGTCACGCCGAGCAGGGTCTGGAAGGACAAGCCATCCGCGATGCCCTCGACCAGCCGGTCTATGGCCTCCGGCTGGTCGCCGGCCGGCAAAAAAGGCTGGTGCAAACGGTAGGGGCTACCGGGAAAAGCAACAATATTCTCGGCCGTCCGAAATGTCATGATAGAGTTACAAGGTTTTGTCTGCTCGCGCACAGCGTCGTGCGTTCTGGTTGAACCGCAACCCTATTATTTCACGGAGTCGCTATGTCCTCTTCGATCTTTGCCGCGGTGGAAATGGCCCCGCGCGACCCTATCCTCGGCCTGAATGAAGCCTTCAACGCCGACGCGCGTGATACCAAGGTCAATCTCGGCGTTGGCGTCTATTTCGACGACAACGGCAAAATTCCGCTCCTGGCCGCCGTCAAGGCAGCCGAGGAAGTCCGCCTGAAGGCCGCCCCGCCGCGCGGCTATCAGCCGATCGAAGGCGCTGCCGCCTATAACACCGCCGTGCAGAATCTCCTGCTCGGCAAGGATTCCGAATTGCTCGCCGCCGGCCGCGTGATCACCGCCCAGGCCCTCGGCGGCACCGGCGCGCTGAAGGTCGGCGCCGATTATCTGAAGCGTCTGAATCCGGACGCCAAGATCTATCTCTCCAATCCTTCCTGGGAAAATCACCGCGCCCTGTTCGAGGCCGCCGGCTTCATCGTCGAGGATTACGCCTATTACGACGCCCAGAGCCGCGGCGTGAATTTCGCCGGCATGAAGGCCGACCTCGGCAAGATGGCCCCCGGCTCCGTCGTGGTGCTGCACGCCTGCTGCCACAACCCGACCGGCGCCGATCTGTCCGACGCCCAGTGGGCGGAAGTGGTCGGCCTCTGCCAGGAACGCGGCCTGGTGCCCTTCCTCGACATGGCCTACCAGGGCTTCGCCGACGGCATCGAGGCCGACGCCGTGGCGATTCGCGCCTTTGCCGCTTCCGGCCTGCAATTCTTCGCGTCCAGCTCCTTCTCCAAGAATTTCTCGCTGTACGGCGAGCGGGTCGGCGCGCTATCGGTCGTCACCGCCAGCAAGGAGGAAGCCGCCCGCGTGCTGTCTCAGGTCAAGCGCGTGATCCGCACCAATTATTCCAATCCGCCGACCCATGGCGGCGCGCTGGTCGCTGGCGTGCTCGCATCAACCGAGTTGCGCGCCCAGTGGGAAGCCGAACTCTCTGGCATGCGCGATCGCATCCGCGCCATGCGCACGGGCCTGGTCGACGCCATCAAGGCCGCCGGCTGCCCGCAGGACTTCTCCTTCGTCGCCAAGCAGCGCGGCATGTTCTCCTACACCGGCCTGTCGGTCGATCAGGTCGAGCGCCTGAAGGCGGAATTCGGCATCTACGCCGTCTCCACCGGCCGCATCTGCCTCGCCGCCTTGAATAGCAAGAATATCGACTACGTGGCCAAGGCCATCGCCGCCGTCACCCGGGCCTGATCCCGGGCGGCGCAAGCGCCGCCGCGCGCCATCGCCAAAGGCTGCCAACCGGCAGCCTCTTTTTTTGTCTACGGAAAAGAGAGATCGCTGAACGGCGGCGCTCAGTGGGTCGCCGTCAGCACCATGTTGGACACGCTGCCGCTCAGGCGGGCCGGCACGCGCACGCTGGACACCGAGGAGCGCGCCTGTACCGTGACGCTGCCCTCGATCTGACCATCGGCCTCGACCGTGGCCCGGCCGCTGGCCGTCATCAGGCCGGCATCGAGCTCGACGGAGCGCGCCACGGCCCGACCCTTGGCGACGTCGATCCGGGCCTGCAAGCTCTCGAAGCGCGTCGTTCCGGCCCGCACCACGGCCCCGGAACCATGGCGCGCCAGTTCGCCAAGATCAATGCCGGTCAGCAAGCCCCGCGCCATCCGGACATCGAGATTGGCGTCGATGCGCCCGAGCATGTCCTGCCAGTTGCTTCCCATCGCCTGCAGCTGAACCGCGCCATTCAGTTCGCCCTCCAGCTTGAGCTTTGGCGAAAACGCCGCCATCGCGCGGCTCGCGTCGAGCCGCGCGAGACTGGCCTCGCCGCTGATCGCCATGCCGATGCCCCAGTCGAGCACCCCCTTGCCCCGGAGTAGGCCCCCCAGGCAATGGGTGTCGATCTGCTGCAACAGCAACTGGTTTTTCTGCAACAGGCCATTGGCTTGCAGGTTCGCAAAACCAAACGGCAGGCCCTGCGGATCCCAGCGCGAGGATTCCATGGAGAGCGCGAGCCCTTCTGCCGTTGGCGTCGCCTCCAGACGCAAGCTGTCGTCGGATGCGCGGAAACTGGCTTTTTCCGCGCTGCCGTCGGGCCCCAAATAGATGTCGCCGCTCCATTCGGGCGAGGCCAGATCGCCGAGCGCGACCGTGGCGCCGCTAATCCGCAGCAGCCGAACCGGGAAGGGGCTCTCGCTCGGGCCCGATGCGCCAAACATGGGCAAATCGAGCAGGCGCTCAGCCGTCAGGCGCACGCCGCTGGCCTCGACCTCCGGCAAGCTCCGGCCGGCCGAATCGAGCAGCAGATAGGGCGAGGCAATCGCCAGAGAGGCAATGCGCCCCTCGCCATCGGTCCCGATACTGACATCGCTCAACATGAGCCGCGGGCGCGGCAGCAGGACGAGGCGGATTTCGCCCACCCTGACCGGCTGCGCCAGACGGCGCGACAACTCGGCCTCCAGGCCGGGCCGGAAATTGTCGTAGGGATAGAGCAGCAATACCGCCAGCAAGGCGAGCAGCGCGCTGACAACCAGGCCCATCAGCCAGCGCCCCGGCCTGATCCGCCGGATCGGCCGCAGCGGCTTTTCAACCGGCGGCGGCGGCAAGGGACGCCTGTCCGCCATCAGTTCATTGGCCGAGAAGGAGGCCGCCGACTGGCCGAAAGCCGACAAGGCGCTGCTCGCCGAGCTGGCGGACAGGCCGGGCGGCACGGAATTGCGCGCGCCGAAGGTCGAAAATTGCGAAATGGCCGAAAACTCGACATTGGGCGGCAGCGTCACCTGCTCGTTCCGGGGCCTCGACGGCTCCGTGACGATCTCGATGTAACCGCCCTCCTTCAATTCCTTCAACGCCCCTTCGACCAGGCGCTGATTGCCGATCTTGAGCACCAGTTGCTCGACGGACAGCGTTCCGTCGACCTGCAACAGGACCATGCGCAAATTGCGCTGCACGACGCGCGTGCTCTGGCGAACCGCCTCGTTCCCGGCCGCGGTTTTCGCATAAATGATATTGGAATCCATATCCCGAAATTACTGCAAAAAATTCACGAAACGCTTGACACAAGCGGCTTTAGCTACTAGAATGCGCGCTTCTGTTCCTCGATAGCTCAGTCGGTAGAGCGCCGGACTGTTAATCCGTAGGTCCCTGGTTCGAGCCCAGGTCGGGGAGCCAGTATTACAACGGCCCGCCATCGTGCGGGCCGTTTTCATTTGCCCTTCCGCATTCGGCATTTTCAGGCTCAGCCTGTTCATTTCGCGCTCCCGAATCCATCGCGGCACCCCGTCGGGGGATGCCCTACTTGTCCGGCATTTTACCCCAGCCGCCCCTTTGCCGACAGCGGCGCGCCAGACATTCCCCGCCTTCCATCAGCCCATGGCTTACCCCGGGCAAACGGGCCGCTTATTGATATTTCTTATGGTTTGCTGAATCGGCGTTGCCGATAATCGCTATCATTTCAGCTTTCCGGCTTTTCCGCCGAGCGGCCCGACATGCATAACGAAACCCTGCGCCCCGAGTCCACGCCGGACGAGCCGGTCAATGTCCGCCCGCTCGGCTCGCCCCTTCCGCGCGGATGGGCCCAGGGAACGCTGGTGGACAAGTACGGCCGGCGCATCAGCTATGTTCGCCTGTCGATCACCGACCGCTGCGATTTCCGCTGTACCTATTGCATGGCCGAGGACATGAGCTTTCTGCCGCGCCATGCGGTGATGAGCCTGGAAGAATGCCTGCGCGTCGCCCGCGTCTTTGTCGGCCTGGGGGTGAATAAGCTGCGCATCACCGGCGGCGAGCCGCTGGTCAGGAGGGATGCGCTGTGGCTGATCGAGCGCCTGGGGGCCCTGCCCGGCCTGAATAATCTGGTGCTCACCACCAATGGCTCGCAGCTGGAGCGCTTCGCCCGCCCGCTGTTCGCCGCTGGCGTCAAGCGCCTCAATATCAGCCTCGACACGCTCAAGCCCGAACGTTTCCGCCAGATCACCCGGATCGGCGATTTGCAAAAGGTGAAAAAGGGCATCGCCGCCGCCCGCGCCGCCGGTTTTCGCCGAACCAAGCTCAATGTCGTGATGATGCGCGGCGTCAATGACGATGAATTCATCGACCTGGTGCAATACGCGCTGGATAACGAACTGGACATTTCCTTCATCGAGGAGATGCCGCTCGGCGACATCCACGGCCGCAGCCAGTCCTACATCTCGTCCATCGAGACCCGCGACCGGCTGGCCGAGCGTTTCGAACTGCTCCCATCCACCGAGGATTCCGGCGGACCGGCGCGCTACTGGCGCATTCCCGGAAGCGCGACCCGGGTCGGCTTCATTTCGCCGCACAGCCACAATTTCTGCGACAACTGCAATCGCGTGCGCATCACCGCCCGGGGCGAGCTTTACCCCTGCCTCGGCCAGAACGATGCCGTCAATCTGATGGAAACGCTGCGCTCCGGGGCCGACGACGATGCGCTGCGCGAAGCCATCGTCGCTGGCATGGGCATCAAGCCCTTTGGCCACGCCTTCACGCAGCAGATGGCAGCGCC